>JBLGCM010000011.1:0-12008 GCA_047617345.1 Natronomonas sp.
CGTCGTCCTGTGGCTGTTCGCAGTTGCGATGGCACTGTCTCGGAGCGCGGCAGCGGTGTTAGGAGCAGTCGTCCCCGTCGGCGGCCCGGGATCGCTCGGCAGGTTGTTCGTCAACACCGTTTCTCTCCACCTGCTCGGGTTCGGCCTTCCGGCGGGTGTGTTTGTCCTCGCACACCGACAGCGGTGGCGGTCGTATTTCAGACTGCGGGCGTGTACCCAGTGGACGGTCTTCTACGGGACTGCGGTCGGACTCGGGCTGATGGTGGTGACTGTCGCAGCGACGGTGCTCTTTGCCCTCCTCGATGTCTCGCCGGCCGAATCGGCGGCCGGACAGGCCAGTGACCCGCTGTTCTATCTGGTCCTTTTCGTGGTCTCGTCAGTTGTCGCCGTCCCGATGGAAGAGCTGTTTTTCCGGGGACTCCTCCAGCGACAACTGACCGACGGATCGCATCCTGCTTTCGGGATCGCCGTCCCGAGCGTGCTGTTCGCCGTCATCCACTCGACTGTCTCAGTCGGTTCTGGCGGAGAACTGATCGCGTTCGGCCTGTTCGTCGCGTTCGGTCTCGTTCTCGGCGGTGCCTACCACTACTCGAAGAATCTGTTCGTTCCCGTCATCGGCCACGTCGTGTTCAACGGTATCCAGATTCTCGTCAGGGGACTGGAGGTGGCGCTCTGATCAGAACTGCAGCCTCAGCCAACCCAAGCCGGGGATCCGGACCTCCGCAGTCCCGACGATCCATTCGGGTTTGACCGGGTCGAGGTTGCCGTTCCCTGCCTGGTCGTAGGTCGGGTTGTGGTCCCCTTTGGTGATGAATCCGTCATGCGGTGCCTCCTCACACAGTTGCGAGTTGGGGATGTACTCGTCGTTTGCCCGATCACACCAGTTTTCGCCTTCCTCGACCCAGAACATCGCCCGGTGGATGATCGGCGTCACCGCTTCGCTTCCCTGCGGCTGATAGACGATTACGTCGCCGCTGTTGCCGAACTTCTGGTAGCCAGCCCCTGCCCCTTCGCGTGCGGTGACAACTCCCGTGTTGCTGTGTGCGGTCTCGGGATGGAAGCGATCAGTCTCCATCACGAAGACCAGATCGTTCTGGGACATGTTCGGCTCCATACTCCCGCTCTCGATGGCGACCATCGGCGGCCAGACGCCGCTGATCATGAAAATGTAGAGCCCGATCAGCAACACTGCGCCGATGCTCGTGGCGATCTCTCTGAGGAACATGGCCATCTCGCCGGGCTCGCCGGAGTTCGGGCCGCCTGCCCGAGTCGCAGTCGGGGGATCTCGCCTCCCGCCGGCCGCTGGTCTACCCCGGCGGTCGGACGGGTTTGGTGACCCGGAGTCTCCGTGTTCTCCCCCCTCGGTTTCGCCTGCAGATCCCCCGTCCTCGTCGCTTCGTGCCGGCGACTCGTCCCCGGAACTGTGCGTCGAATCACGCTCCTCGGGGGTAGTCATCGTCCGTTGTTGCCGCCTCTCTCGTTTGAATGTTCTGCTTCGCCGAATCTCATGTCGTGCCCCCGCTCTCGACGGTGCCGATTGCCCGCTGCCCAGCCTCCCGGACATCTGCCGGCAGCATCTCGTTGCCGGCCAGTTCATCGGGCGTGAACCACGCCCACGCTTCCGGTGGGGCCTCGCCGGATCCGGGATCGATCTCGCGACTCTCGGCGCGGCCGTAGTAGATGAAATCGATATGCTGGTGGCCGACTTCGCCGTCGCTGACGTTGATGTCTTCGAGCAGGAAATGCTGGGGTTTCGGGATGGACCGAGCGGTCTCCGAGGCCAGTCCCGCCGACTCGGGGGCTACCAACTCCACGTCGAGCCCCAACTCCTCGCGGGTCTCTCGCTTCGCGGCTTCGTGTGGTAACTCGTCTCGTTCGATATGTCCGCCGGCCGGCAGCCACATGTCGAGTTTCTCGTGTTCGTGCAGCGCGACCGCGCCGCCGTTGACGACGTAGACCGTCGCGACGAAATGCCGTGTCGTCTCCATACCCGTCCCACGGCGAGCACCCGCTTGTGCGTTGTGTCCTCGCTGGGCGCTTCCAGCCCGAGTTCCACCGGTACGTTCAACTGACCGTATCCCCCAAACAGGAACGATGGACGAAGACAGCCGAATTGCCCCCGTTGCGGACGTGCCGGTCGACGGCACGCTGCTCTTTACGGTCCGCGACGGCTTCGACAAAGAGGAAGGGATCCTGCTCAAACTCGCTGACGGCGTGATTGCACTGAAAAACTACTGCCCGCACTGGACGGACGTTCGGCTCGACTCCGGCAGCGGCGCGACGGTCCGCGAGGACGAACTCGTCTGTACGAAACACGGAGCGACCTTCGAGACGGCGACCGGCGACTGCACCTACGGTCCGTGTGAGGGCGCGACCATCGAGGAAATCGACGTAACGGTCGAGGATGGCGTCGTCTATCTCACGGAGGACGGCTACGAGTTCGAGAATCTCGGACCCTCGGGCGATCACGACCTCTCCTCTCGCGGTCGGATCGGCTTTTCGGGGAACTGATCTCCCGAGCGTTCCGACCGGTTCGGGACTGCGTTCGTGAAATATCCGCACAGACAGGGGTTACTGTCGAACCCGGACGAGCGCGACAACCGAGAGGAATCCGAGGAGCCCGCCGCCAGCCAGGGTCAGAAACGCGGCGGGATAGCCACTTCGGTCGAGTGCGAGGCCGAAGACGACCGGCGAGACGACCGTCGTCGAAAAGCCGGCCAGTGACTGCACCGACAGGGCAGTTCCGATCTGGTCGTCGGGCACGACTTCGGTCACGAGCGTCGATGTCGGAGCGCTGTCCAGCGCGAGCACGAACCCGTAGCCGAGGGTGAGCGCGATCAGGAGCAACAACGGGAGGCCACCCAGCAGCCCGAACGCCGCACTCAACAGGGTGCTGAGGGCGAGACCGGTCGCGATCGTCTGCGACCGGCCGAAGCGGTCACTCAGCCAGCCCCCCGCGGTATTGCCCACACCGCTCATCACGATCATCGCTCCGACAACCAGTCCGGGGACGACCGCCGAGTCGACGCCGGCGAAGGCCGGCGCCGCCACGAGAAAGACCAGCAGCCAGTTGCGCACGCCGAACAGCTCCCAGTTGTGCCACGAGTAGATGCTGACCGCGGAGAGAAACTCTCGGTTTCGGAGCAGCGATAGGTCGAAGCCGCCGACCGAGGACGCGGTTCGGTCGGGGTGGTCGCGGGTCACCCCGAGCACGAACGGCGCGACGACCACCGCGCCGATGCTCGTGACGCCGATTGCGAGTCGCCAGTTGACCGCCTCGGCAGCGACCGTCGCAAACACGAACGAGAGTCCGCTCCCCAGTTCGTAGGTGCCGATGTACAGCCCCAGCGCCCGCCCGCGGATCGATTCGGGAAACCAGTCGCTGACAAAGCGCATTCCCGGGACGTAGACCCCCGCGACGAACACGCCCGAGAGAAACCGCAGCAGCGAGCCGACGACGAACCCGTCGGCGACCGCGGCGAAGGCCAGACTCGGCAGTCCAGTTCCGATCGCACCGACGGCGATCACCCACCGCGGGGAGTACCGATCCGCGAGCCGGCCCGCCGGGACGATGGCCACGAGATACCCCGCCTGGAACGCGCCGAAGACGATCCCTGCCTGGGTGCCAGACAGCCCCCACTCCTCGACGATCAACGGGAGCACCGCCGAGTAGTTGAACCAGACCAGCACCGAAAAGAACAGCGCGCCCGACGCTGCCACGAGTACCTGGTTTCGTTCCTCCATGCCCCTTGGTCACAGACATGCAGCCGGTAAAATTGTTGTGCGAAAACCCGAGTCCCGATCGTCCCGCGGGGCGGATTCAATCCACCCGAAACGCCGGTTCCTCGACGCTTTCGCTCTTGCAGTCGGGACAGCGACTCGGTCGGTTGATCAGATCGTCGAACTCGTCGAACCCGCACTCCCGGCACTCCGGCGGTGCGACGAGCAACTGTTCGGAACTCTCGGAGAGTGATTTCGAGATGTGTTCGACGTGAGAGAGCGCCTCGCTGGTCGTAATGTCGAACTCTCGAGCGAGCGCGCTCGCGGACGAGGTGCGCTCGCGCAGTCGGTCGGTAATCCGCTGTCGTGTCGTCCGCTCGGCCTCGCGCATACCGCCAGTACGGCGGCCCGCCTAATCCGGGTTTCGAGGTCTGTCGAATCGTGTCCACTCAGTGGAGCACTCGCTACTGGTGAACTCTTGTGCAGCGTTTCCGCCTCGGAAATAGCGCCTATATTTAAATAGGATAGACAGACAACAGTCGTCCACTATGGGTATCTTCCGTCGAGTCAAGGTCGGATTCGGGATGGCGCGCCGGAGCGGTCGGGTGCTCAGAGCACACCCGAAACTGCTCCTCTTCCCGCTGATCGGCGGGATCTCGGGTCTCGCCTTTCTCGCAACACTGTTCGGCAGTCTGTACGCTGCGGACTCGTTCAGCCAGACACCCGGGGCGGTCGTCTACGTCGCCTTGTTCCTCGCGTACATGGTCGAAACGTTCGTCGCGTCGTTTTTCACGGCGGCGCTGGTGGCGGCGACTCGCACCGTCTTCGAGGGCGGCTCCCCCTCGATACGGGCGGCGTTAGCGACCGCGTGGGAGCGAAAGCTCCCGATTTTGATCTGGGCGATCATCGCCGCGACCGTCGGAGTGGTTATCCGCATGATCGAGTCCCAGGACAACTTCGTCGCACAGATCATCGCGGGCATCTTCGCGGTGGCGTGGAGCGTGATGACTTACTTCGTCGTTCCGGTGATCATCTTCCGTGATCCCTCGCCGGGAGAGATGCTCAAAGAGAGCGGACGAACGTTCAAAGAGACGTGGGGAGAGTCACTCGGCGCGATGGGCGCAATCGATCTCGTGACCGTGTTGCTCGCGATTACCGGAGTCGCCCTCGGTGCTGTCACCTTCGTCGTGACCGCCGGCCTCGGCGCGGTGCAACTGCTGGCGACGCTTCTGGTCGGCGGGGCGGCGGTCATCTTCGCCCTGCTAGTCGGGAAGACCCTCAGCGGCGTCGCAAAAACCGCGCTGTACGTCTACACGACCGAGAATACTGCCCCGGAACATTTCGAGGATATGGATTTCAGCGCCTTCGGTGGTGACAAATCGACGCCAACGGGCCGCTTTGGGGGCAGGAACGGCCGAATCTAACCCTGGCTACAATCGCTGTTTGACCGTCCACAAGTGCGAAATGCCGAGTTGTCGACTGTTCGGGTATGCAATCGCTCTCTCCGGAGTACCGGCTCGATCTGTCGATCACCGCTGGCGCGTTCGTCGCCCTGTACTGGATTCTCTACGTCGATCCGCTGACCGGCGAACTGCTTGGACTGGCGCTGGGAAGCCTCCCGGTCCTGTTCGGTGTCGCCCGCTACGCCGACCCCGAGCAGTACGTGAGTCAGGCCCTGGTCGGACTGGCCGCGGTCGCACTCGGCGGCGCGGCCCCCGCGACAGTTCTTCACAACACGCCCGCCGGGGACTGGTTGGTCGGCAGCCAGCCCCTCCCCTTGGCGCTCGGGTGGATGCTCCTCGTGGTCGTCCTCGCGCTGGTCGGTCGCCGCTCGGTGCGGGCTGCCTTCGTGACCGGTGACCGACCAGCAGTCTGAGCGCTTACAGTTCCAGTTCCGTGGCTTCCTCCCACCGGGGGTCGAAGGCGCTCTGGACGTTCGCCGCGAACTCCGTGTCCTTGAGATTGATAATCGCGAACAGTTCGGAGGCGTCGGTCGGATGTGGGACCTCGATACAGACCTCGTTGCGGTCGATCAGCGAGAACGTCGCGGTGACACTTCTCCCGACGCGGACCTCGAAATCGTCGTGGTTCTGGAGGTGATATCGGTACCGGCGACCGACGCTTTCGGGTAGTTGATCGACGACGTCCGGATGGAGGAGAATCGAGACGGGGACGCCGCGTTCGATGGCCGCTTCGAGTTCCTCGACGATCCGTTCGCCGACGATGTCTAGATCGACGTAGGAGGCGGTCGTCGCGGCGACGAAGACGATTCGGTCGTCGGCGGCCTGGATCCGCTCGACCAGCAGTTCGGCGGCCTCGCCGCCGCCGAGTGCGGCCGTCCAGAACGACTCGTCGACGTGCTCGGTGGTTTCGAGTTTGTCCGCCAGTTCCGTGGCGATGGTTTCGTACTGGTCGATTTTCTCTTCGAGTTCCTCGCGTTTGTCTTCGAGCAGTCTGTCGAGTGCGGTCTCGGGTTCGACCGCGACGTACTTTTTCGGGCGACTCGCGGTCTGGCTGCGGATCAGGTTGTGCGTCTCTAGGCTGTTGAGTACGTCGTAGATTCGGCCCATCGGCACGTCGCTGGTCCGCGACAACTCCTTTGCCGTTGTCGGACCGGTCTGCAACAGCGACCGGTAGGCGCGTGATTCGTACTCTGACAGGCCGAGATCCCTGAGACTTGCCATTGTCTCTCTCTCTCGGCCCAGAACAATAAACGAAGCGTCTGTTTATCGAATTTCGAATAGGTGTCGGTTCGGGTCGCTGCTCGCCCGCGGGCCGCGTTCACTCCGTCAACAGCCCTTCCAGTTCTGCCGGGGAGTCGGCCGTCCCTCGTTCGCTCCCGTCGACGACCAGTCGGGCGGTTCCGTCGGGGACGATCGCAGCAGCACTCTCCACGTCGGCGTCCGTTCGCGGTGCGACGACGGTTTCGTGATCGGCCAGTCGCAACGCGGCCCGGTGGAGGTCCGCGCCGGGTTCGGTACCGACCTCGACGACCTGTGGCTGCTGGAGGCGGGCCGCGGCGGAGGCGAACTCCGCGACTTCGATCCCCATCCGGTCGGCCGCACCGGCGAAGGCCTCGATTGCCTCCCGGGCGACGCCTTCGTAGCGATCCTCGCCGGTCAGAAGCGCCAGATCCAGAAGCGCTTGTGCCGCGTTGACGTTGGTGTCCAGCGGGGACAGCGGCGTATCGAGTAGGGCCACGTCGCTGACCGGGCCGTCGTGGAACTCGCCGCTGTCGGCCTGGAGGTGCTCGATGGTCCAATCAGCAATCTCGACGGCTGGACCGGGTTCGCCCAGCACCGACCACGATGTCGTCAGCCCCTGCAACAGTCGGGCCTGATCGAGTAGCAGTCCAGACTCGCCGGTTTCACCGTCGGTGGCGAAGTGAGTCACCTCGCCCTCCTCGACCAGCGTCTCGACGACGTGCTCGCGGGCGCGGCGGGCGTACTGGCGGGCTCGGTCGTCGTCTGTGTACGCGACGTACCGGAGCAGTCCGTCGATCGCGACGCCGTTGCGATCCGCGAGAATCGTCCCGTCGACCGCTGGCGCGTCGGCGTCTTCTCTGGCGGTCGGATCGAGGGTGAAGTAGTCCTCGTCGCCGCCCTGACTCGCCGCGAAGGCGTCGCCGGTCCACAGCGTCGTCGTCAGATACTCGACGCCCTGCTCGGCCGCCTCGCGGTGGGTCTCGTTGCCCGTGTAGCGGTAGCCGTGGGCGAAGGCGCGGACGACTGCGGCGTTCTCGTCGAGCAGTTTCTCCCGCCGGGCGGCCCCCCAGTTGCGGTTGCGCGCCACCCGGTAGAAGCCGCCGTCGTAGGTGTCGAGCAGGTGGGTGTGAATCGCTTCGAGCGTGCGGGTCGCCTGATCGCGCGCTCGGACCAAGGCGAACTCGATGGTCCGGGGCATGGGGAATTTCGCGTCCGTTCCCCAGCCGCCGAACTCGTCGTCGAACGCGCCGAGTAACTGCTCGATCATCTGCTCCTCGATTCGGTCGGTGAGCGCTCCGCTGGGCGGTACGTCGTCTCGGATCGCGCGGGGTTTCGAGCCGGCGTCTTCGCCCTCGGTATCCCACGTCTTTCGGACGCTGTCGAGAATGCCGCGGAAGCCGTCGACGCCCAAAAGCGTCGCGCCGGTGAGGATTCTCCCTTCCGGCGTCAGAAAGACCGTCGAGGGGAACCCGCCCATGTTGTACCGCTCCCGGACGCGGGGGTGGCGGTCGGCGTCGACGCGGATCGGAACGAACCCGTCGTTGATGTTCGCCGCGATCCGCGGTTCGGCGTAGGTCGTCTCGTCCATCTCCGTACACTCCTCGGCCCAGGAGGTGACCAGCGCGAGCAGGACCGGCCTGCCCGAGCGCTCGGCGATATCGAAGGCGGCCTGTCCCCAGTCGTTCCACTCGACTTTCGTCGGATCCGTCCCGTCAGTCATACGGTCGCTTCGGGACTGGCACCTAAAGCCGTTTCAATCCCCACCGAAGGCCGCATTTGCAACCCCGAAAACAGATAAATCACCCTCGTCTACAGCAAGATAATGCTGCTGGTCCTGTGTGTCGACCTGGACGACGACCTCGGCCGCAAGACCGGCGTCGCGACGCCCGTCGTCGGCCGCGATGCGGTCCGCGATGCGGCGGTCGGCCTCGCCACGGCCGACCCCGAGGACAGCGACGTGAACGTCCTCTTTCAGGGCATCCATCTCGCCGAGGAGATCGACGACGAGAGTGTCGAAGTCGCCGCCGTGACCGGCGTCGACGGTCGCGAGGTGGAGGCCAACCGCCAAGTCGGCGACGAAGTCGACCGCGTGCTCGCCGAACTCGTGACGGGCGAGGACGTCCGCGCGGTTGTCGTCACCGACGGCGCACAGGACGAAACTGTGATTCCGGTGATCCGCTCGCGGATCCAGGTCGACAGCGTCCGCCGCGTGGTCGTCCGCCAGTCCCAGGATCTGGAGTCGATGTACTACACGATCAAGCAGGTGCTCGACGACCCCGAGACCCGCGGGACGCTGCTGGTTCCGCTGGGGATTTTGCTGTTGATCTATCCACTCACGCTGTTCGCGAACGTCGTCGGCTTCCCCGGAACGGTCTTCGGGGTCGTCTCCGGGCTGCTCGGACTCTACGTCCTCGCTCGGGGACTGGGTGTCGTCGAGTGGATCGACCGTTCCGTCGAGCGCACTCGGACGGCGCTGTTTACCGGCCGCGTGACGCTCGTCACCTCGCTGGTCGCGGCGGCGTTGCTCGTCGTCGGCGGCGTCAGCGGCGTCGGTACCGTCGAAACGATGCGTCAATCGGGCGGGCTGGACGCCGTCGAGATCGTCGCCGCGCTGATTTTCGGGTCGATACAGTGGGTCGCCGCCGCCGGCGTGACGAGTAGCCTCGGCCGCGTGACCGACGAGTATCTCTCCGGGGAGTTCCACTGGCGCTACCTCAACGCCCCCTTTTACGTCGTCGCGATCGCGGGCGTTCTCCACGGCCTGAGCGCCTTCTTTCTCGATCAGGGCTCGCTCGAATACCTCGCCGTTATGCTGACCGGCGGCACGCTGCTCGGACTTGCGAGTACGCTTTCGTTTGCCGTGGCGGAGTCGTGGGCCGGTGATCGAATCGACGCGGCCTGAGAACACAACATGGATATGGATTCGTTCGCACTTGTCTGACGAGGGCACGTAGCTCAGTCCGGACTAGAGCGTCGGACTTCTAACGCCGGTACGGCCCGTGGCGGCGGAAGTCATCCGACGGTCGTGGGTTCAAATCCCACCGTGCCCGCTAAATTTTACTTTGTCGGGTTCGCCTCCGGCGAACCACTCCTCGCAAAATTTAGTACAAAACTCCTCGCCGCTCGTATTGCGGTCTCCCCACGGTCGACCTCACTCGCGGCGAGTGAACCCCCTCGCTACGCTCGGCGGAGATCAACCGCCAGAGTGCTGGGTTACCGAGTACAGACACGTCGGCTGATCCCGACGTAGCCGCCGCGGTCCGGTGGGCGACCGCCGACACGATCACGGCGGAAACCCGATCCGAAGTGCTTGATCTGTTTGCGCGTCGCAAAGTCAAGTCTCTCGACGATCTCGAAAGTGCCGTCGAGGACGCACTGAAGAACATCGTGACGCCGAACATCGAACCGAAACTCGTCAAACCGCCGGGAGTCGGCCTCCCTCGCCTTTTCCTGTCGTCAAGACGCCGCACTTCCAGTGGGGACTGATCGACCTCTCCCGGCACATTCTCGTGGCGTCGATCCCGGCGCTTCTGGCCGCAAGCAGTATGATCGCCTTTTCTGCTCCCGCGACCTATCGGTTCGTGGTGTTCGATACCGGGGCTCTCGTGATCGTCATCGCGTTGACGGTGACCGTCTCGGTGTTTCCGTTCGTGCTTCTGCTGGCCCATATTCTCCGTATCACGACGGTTACCAACACGCCCTCTCGATCGGTCCGTTCATCCTTCGGGAAGCCGACCACGTCCCGGAAGTCGAGGGGACCGACGAGACTGAAAATCGAGGCGGCCTCGTCCGTGACCCTCTCCAAGGGAAGCGTTGATAACCACCACGCTCGTTAGCTAGAAGCAAAATGGTCCGCCAGCGGATCGACGACGTCCTTACGGAGGTCAGAGAGCGACTGATCACCGCCTTCGTCGAGAAACACACCTCACATGAAGTCTCTTTTAGCTTCAGTCTCGGGGTGTTCATCACCGCGCTGCCATCGCTGGGAACCGGCCTGTTAGCTTTCGTCGTCCTCGCGTTCTTATTCGATCGCCTGAGCAAAATCGCGCTGTTCGCGTCGGTGGTCATTCTCAATCCGGTCGTGAAGTGGGGCGTCTACGGCGCGAGTTACTCGCTCGGCAGGGTCGTTCTCGGGCCGGCACCGGGGGTGTCCTTCAGCACCGCCGAAATCTCGCTGTCGGCCGGTCCGGATCTCCTCGCGCGGCTGTGGCTCGGCAATCTCATCCTCGCGACGGCTTTCTCGATCGGCGGGTACTTCCTGGCGTTGCGGATCGTCAACGAGTTCCGCCGCCGGGTCGACAGTGATGACCACCCGAACGTGACCTTTCCCGCCGAAACGACCGCTCCGGAGGAGTAACTCCCTACGAGTCTTCTTCGACCGATTCCGCCATCTGGACGATATTCGCTTCCTCGCCGGGAAGCAGCGCGGGATAGCCGCCGACGGTGACCACGAAGTCACTGCCCAACTCGACAGCCTCGGTGATGTGGATAAATAACTCGACCGGATTTCCCTCGAACTGCGCGTCGGCCCGGAACTTCGTCATCGTCGTCTCCTCGTCGTTGATCGTCACGGTTGTCTCCTCTTCCTCACTCGGTGCTGCGACGAGATCGTACTGTTGCTGGACCATCGAAGCGATCTCTTCGGCGGACATGTCCTCGACGGGGTTGAAATTTTGCCCGAGGATGTCGACCTGGGGCGACGTCAGCGAGGTGAAAATCGCCGCCTCGGCGTCGTCGAGGCCGGCCGCCGCTACGCTTATGGACTTGCTGTGTTCGGCGAGTTTGTTCGTCACGATCACGTCTCTGCTCTCGCCGCCGGCCTCGAACTCCCGTTCGATCTCCTGATCGGAGACGCCGTTGCGCTCGTAGCCCGTCTCGTCGAGGACGCTTTGCGGGACGCGGGAGGGATTCGCCTCGAACTCCGCCGCGCCCCCGGTGATAAATTCCAGACAGCCAGAGAGGCCGCCGACCGCCATTGCGCCTGCGCCTGCCAGATACGCTCGTCGTGAGCGACGCCGCCCGCTTTCGTTCCCAGCCATACCTGTGGGAGAGAGGCCGAGATAAATATCCCTTGTGGGCGGACAATCAACGGTGATTTCACCCCCGTGGCGTAACCACTCGGCATGGCTCGGCAGTTCTCCATCGTCGACGTCTTCGCCCGCGAGCGATACGCCGGCAACCAACTCGCTGTCGTTACCGACGCGACCGATCTCGATCCAGCGGAGATGCAGGCCATTGCCGCGGAGATGGACTACTCGGAGACGACGTTCGTCACCGGCACACCGACCGACGGCGCGTGGCCGGTCCGGATTTTCACGCCGACCGACGAGGTTCCGTTCGCCGGTCACCCGACTCTCGGCACCGCCGCCGTCATCCGCGACCGACTCGCCGCCGGGACTCCCGAAGAGATCGTCCTCGACCTGCAGGTCGGCCACATCCCTGTCGACGTGCGCGGCGACGCCGACCGGTTCTGGATGGACCAGCACTCTCCCGAGTTCGGCGAATCTCTCCCTCACGCCGACCTCGCCGCGGTCCTCGGGCTTGACGCCGACCAACTCGATCCTGAGTATCCCGTGCGGGTCG
>JBLGCM010000012.1:0-11628 GCA_047617345.1 Natronomonas sp.
GCGGTAGGCCTTGTTGATCGCCGCGGGGCCGAGATACTCGTTGTCGCCGGCGGCGATATTACAGGAGGACATACAGGCACCACACCAGATACACCGCGTCGAGAGTTTGACCTTCTCGCGGTTCTCCGGCGTCTGGTGTTGTTCTTCGAGTTCGCCGTCCGGGAGGTCGTCGGGGTCGAAGTACGGTTCGACCGCTTCCATCTGGTCGTAGAAGTGCTGCATGTCGACGACCAGATCCTTCACGACGTCCTGGTGTGGCAGCGGTTCGATTCGGACCGGGTGTTCGATATCTCCCAGTTGCGTCTTACAGCCCAGACGCTGCTGGCCGTTAACGAACAGTGCGTCGGAGCCACAGACAGCCTGTCGGCAGGAGTGTCGGAAGGTCAGCGACGAGTCGTACTTGTCCCGCGCGTAGATGAGCGCGTCAAGGACGGTCATCCCGCGGTGGAACGGCACTTTGAACGAGTCGAATCGGGGTTCTTCCTTGCCCTCGATCTCCGGGTCGTAGCGGAAGACCTTCAGTTGGACCGTCTTCTCGGCGCTTTCGAGGTCTTCCCGGATCTCTTCGCGGCGTTTCTCCGAGAGGTCCTGTGCGACCTCTTCGCGGCGCTGTTGTGCTGTCTGTTCGTCGGCCGTCTCGGATTCTTGTTGGATTTCCGTACTCATTGTTAGAACAGTCCACTCATTGCGACGGCAACGCGCAGTCCCTGTGCGATCAGTAGGAGCGTCGCAATCGTAAGGATTGCGGCGACGACCTTCTTCTGGGCCCCCTTCAGGCCCATGTTGATGAGCCCGTTGTAGACCCCGTTGACGCCGTGGAACGCCCCGGCAACGAGGAAGGTGACCATCAGCGAAAAGTAGCCGATCTGACTCATCCGCGCTTCGGTCCCGGCGAAGGTGATCTCCGCCGCGTGGTTGACGAAGTGCAGCGTGACGAAGTGAAAGGCCAGCGCTCCGATGAGGAACACCGCCGTGATTCGCTGGACGAACCACCGCCAGGTGCCGCGCTGGAACGAGGAGTAGTGTTCGGCCATTACAGGACACCTCCGAGGAAGGTTGGTAGGCTAGCCAGGGTGATCAGTGCGGTCATAATTAGCGAGACGTAAAAGCTGATGTTCTGTCGGTCGAGACCGATCCCCAGGTCGACGAACAGCAGTCGGATCCCGTTGAGGATGTGAAACACGGCCACGGTGAGCAGGCCGATTTCGAGGAAACGGACGATGAGCAGTTCCTCCAGCCCCTGTAGCGTGTTCGTGTACATCCCCGCGCCTTGTGTCGCCGTGCTCAGCACGGCGATATGTGTGAACAGGTAGCCGACGAGTATCCACCCGGTGAGTTTGTGGAGTATCCAGGCCCACATCCCAGGTTTGAACTCCAGCCACCGTCCGAAACTCTCGACGGTGCCTCGATCGTACGATTGAGCCATATCAGGGCCTTGGTGTGCGGGTAAATAGTAGTTACTACACAGTGCCACGGTCACTCAAATACCCCCTCCCCCATATGTTCGCTCGGAAGCTGATGTGGGTGATTGGCGGTATCCGATGGGGGCTCGATCGTGAAAGCGATGAACTAAGAGTTATATATCGGCAATGTGCTAGCGCCACCATGGCCAAGTACTCGACCGGTAGCGGTGGCGGCGGTTCCGGCAAGAGCTGCGAGCTCTGTGGAGCCGCAGGCGTCGAGACCCAATCGGTCAACGTCGCGGGTGCCGAACTCGAAGTCTGCAGCGACTGTGCCCAACACGACGACAACGCCACCCAGTCAGCAGAGACCACACACTCGGACAGCCGGACGAAACGCGCCGCACAGAACACCGCGAAGGTTCACGACGCCGCCAAAGCCGACGCCTCACACTGGGAGAGTGGGGCCGATTACGAGGACGACCAGCTTCCTTATCTCGTCTCCGGCTACGATGACCTCGTGACCGAGGCCCGCCAAGACGCCGGCTATCAACTCGGCGAACTCGCCGAGGAGCTCGGGATCAACGATGGGGACCTGTTGGCGCTCGAACAGGGACGAGCGATTCAAGCCAACGTCGGCGGCAGCGTCGTCGCGGCCGTCGAGGAGTTTCTGGATCTCGAACTCGTCGAAAGTGAGTGATTCTGAGATACGCTTAACACGATCGGCCCGCTACCGTCAGCCGAATGACTGATCAGCTCCGGGAGTTGCTCGTGGGCGATTACTGGCGGTACACGATCAGTCTCCTCGGAACGGTAATTCTCGCAGTCGGCATCGCGGCAGTGCTACTCGACGGCCAACCCGACGGAGAAGAGCTCTTTCAGTCGGCCGGATTGGTCGTCTTCTCGCTTCTGTTGATCGCGGCCGGCGCACGGATCGCACTCACTGTCCGCGAATTCAACCAGATGGGACTCGTGCTGGGCTGGATGAGCCTCGGCGTCCTCGTCCTCGCAGGGCTGACCGTCTGGGCGAGCGCCGTCATCCCGACTGTCGAATCCACATTCGAGGCCGCCTTCGTCTTCCTCTCTGTGCTCGCTGCGGGCGCGTTGATCGGCGCAGTAATCGGATACTACGATGTCCGAGTCCGGGGACTGATCACACGCGCGAGTCGCGAACAGGCCCGCCGGGAGTTTCTCGACGAACAACAGGAGACTCTGTCTTCGCTCACCGGAATCCTCCGCCACCAGATCCTGAACGACCTCTCGGCGATCAGCGGCCGGGCCGAACTGCTCGCCGCCGAGAAAATCGAGACTGAAGACGGCACCGACACCATTCTCGATCACACCGAACACATGGAAGAGACGGTCGACCGCGTCGAGACGCTCGTCGATATTCTGACTCACACCGCCGATCCGGCCGACTACGATCTGGGGAGTGCGCTCCGACACGGACGGGACGTCGCCGCCGAATCGGAACCGGGTCTCTCGGTCTCGGGAATCGAGTCTGTCGAGCGAACCGTCCGGGCCGACAAACTTCTCCATCTCGTCTTCGCCGAGCTGTTCGAGAACAGCGCGATCCACGGCGGCGGCGAAGTTTCGGTCTCGGTGACCGGAACCGCAGAGATCGTCTCCGTCGAGGTTCACGACGGCGGTCCGGCCCTCGCTCTCGACCGTCCCTTCGAGCCGAATACGCGCGGCCCGGAGAGCGACGGCGACGGACTCGGCCTCTATTTTGCCTCGCTGATCGTCGACCGATACGATGGTGAGATCGCGGTCACGCGTGCCGAGAATCCGACGACAATCCGGCTGGATCTCCCCGTCGAGACGGTCGACACAGAACGGTGATATACCGTCTGCTGTGAGAAAATGAATATTTCCGTCGCCTCGGGGGCGAATATCTGTACAAGTTTGCGGCCGGGAGTGTTAGTCGTCCGCGCTCGGTGGGCTGTCGATGACCGGCCGGGAGACGTCGCGGTCGGTCTGTTCGCCCTCGACATCGTAGGGATACTCGCCGGTGACACAGCCGAGACAGAGACCGTCGTGGGCCTTGCCGAGCGCGTCGGTAATCGCTTCGATAGAGAGATATGAGAGGCTGTCTGCGCCGATCTCCTCGCAAATCTCCTCGGTACTTCTGTCCGCGGCGATCAGTTCGTCGCGGCTGGCCATATCGATCCCGAGATAGCAGGGGGCGATGATCGCCGGCGAGCCGATCCGAACGTGAATCTCCTCCGCACCGGCGTCGCGGAGCAGTTCGATCAGCTGTGTCGAGGTCGTGCCGCGAACGATAGAGTCGTCGATCAGCGTCACACTCCGGCCCTCGATGGTCGATTTGATCGGATTGAGTTTCAGCCTGACCGCGCGTTCGCGTTCGTCCTGCGTCGGCATGATAAACGTCCGCCCGACGTAGCGGTTTTTCATCAACCCTTCCGCGAACTCCGCGTCAACACCGTCTTCGGCCGCTGCCTCCGCATAGCCCGAGGCGAAGGATCGGCCCGAGTCCGGGACCGGCATCACGACGTCGGTCTCGACGCCGGACTCCTTCCAGAGCGCGCTGCCGAGATCGCGTCGGACCTCGTAGACGAGCTCCTCGTCGATCACCGAGTCCGGTCGCGCGAAGTAGACGTGCTCGAAAAAACAGTGTGCGGTCTGGGGTTCGTCGACCAGCTGATAGCTGTCAAATCCTGTTCCGTCGGGATGGAGAACCACCAGTTCACCGGGCTTGACATCGCGGATCAACTCGCCGTCGAGCGTGTCGATTGCGGCCGACTCCGAGGCGAGGACGTAGCCGTCTTCGAGTTCGCCGATGCAAAGCGGGCGGTTGCCTTTCGGATCGCGAACGCCGAGGACTGTCTCGTCGTGCATGATCGTCAGCGAGTAGGAGCCGTGAATCCGGCTCATCGTCGACTTGACCGCACGGACCAGATCCTCTTCGAGGAGGTTGCGGGCGAGGTCGTGTGCGATGACCTCCGTGTCCCCGTTCGAGGTGAAGGCGTGGCCGAGTCCGGCCAGTTCGTCGCGCACCTCGGCGGCGTTGACGAGATTACCGTTGTGAGCGAGCCCCAGTGATCCGCTTTTGAACGAGACCGAGAAGGGCTGTGCACAACTGGAGTTGACCCCGCCGGCAGTCGGATACCGGACGTGGCCGATCCCGTTCGATCCGTTTAGCGTATCGAGATCCTCGGGGCTGAAGGCGTCGCCGACCAGTCCCATCTCCACGTGTTCGTGCTGCTGGAAGCCGTCGTGGGTGACGATCCCAGCGGATTCTTGGCCGCGATGCTGCAGCGCGTACAGAGAATAATAGAGCGGACGCGCGGCCTCTCTATTCGACAGTGAGACACCAACAACGCCGCACTTTTCGTGCATTTTATTCGCCGGCTTTCGTTTCCCAGGAGTAGTCACGGCGCTTTGCCGATTTGCCGAAGCCGCACGACGCACACACCTTCTTTTTCACGTGATAGGACTTCTCACCGCACCGTCGACATTTCACGTGTGTGGTCGTGTTCTTCTTTCCCTGGCTTGACGTTCCAGTCGTCATGGACGTATCGATACGACGTTATCCCCGCGTATAATCGTTGTGTCTTCACTCTCGACCACGAGATTCATGTGCTGGTCGTAGCCGGCCAGCGTGCCCTCGTGAATCTCGCCGTCTTTCAGTTGTACTGTAACGGTCTCGCCGACTGAGCTCTCCAGCACATCCAGCGGCCGGTTCCCGTTCTCGCTCATACACGTACCCGGTGGCGAGATGCGCTTAAACGTACCGGCTCGAAGTTCTCACGATCCGTGATATCGACGCGCATACGATGGGGCGGGAGTGGCCGCCCGAGACTCACTCGGAGAGTGTCCCCTCCTCAGCGAGGCGCTCGACGCCGTCTGCAATGTCGCGAGCGGTCCCGGGATCCAGCGCCAGTTCGATTTCGTTGCCGCCGTCGTCAGCACAGGCGATTTTCAGCTGATCGCCGAACTCCCGAACCTCGGTTGTCTCGATGTCGTACAGTTTGACGGTCGCAGCGTTATCCGACGCCCCGACGTGTTTGATCGTGCCGTCTTGTAACTCGAACATGAACTCTTCGAGGTCGATTGTGAGCATACGCGGATTACGGGCCCGTTTGGCATAAGGCCACCCGAGAGCGGCCACCCTCGACAGTCGACCGGAGGAGACTTCGACGGGCTTTTTATCTGGGGTTTACTGCGTACGTGTATGGCTGAATTTACCGTCGCCGTTTCCGACCCGGAGACGGGACACACGTATCAGGTAGACGTGACAGACCAGGACGCGAATCGATTTATCGGACGCGAACTCGGCGAAGAAGTCGACGGCAACGCCGTTGGACTCGACGGTTTCACGCTCGAACTGACCGGCGGCTCCGACGACGCTGGCCGACCGATGCGTGACGACGTCAAAGGCACGACCCTCAAGGCGGTGCTGCTCACCGGCGGCACCGGATTCAACCCCGAGAAGGACGGCGAGCGCAAGCGCGTGACCGTCCGCGGCCGTGAAGTCAGCGACGCGACCCGACAGATCAACGCCAAGATCGTCGAGCGGGGCAGCGGCGATGTCGAGGAGTTGCTAGCCGACGAGGAGTGAGGCAGTGACCGACGCGATTCCGTCGGACCATCCGGCCGTCGACGCTCACCGCGTCGAGCTGACTTCGGTCGGATCGACCGGCCGGCCACAGCTCGTACTTCCCACAGCGGTGACCTGCACGGAAGGAGAGTTCGTCCGGCTGGTAGTCGACGGGCGAAAGGCCCACGCCGAGGTCGTCTCGACGCTCGGCGGGGGGCGCGCGATCCGAACGGCGCGCGCGAACAAGCAGCTCGCGCGGAAGAACAGTGGCGACGATCTGCTCGGCGAGTGGCTCGACGACGCCGGGTTTGGACCGGGGAGCACGCTCGTTCTCGACGTTCTCACGGAGGGATACGCCTACGGGCTCAGAGCCCCCGGCGAGCGTGTTGTCTACGAGCCCATCGAGAAGCCGGATTCCTCGCTGTCGGACATCGCGGACTCGCTGGACGAGTAGCGGACCGCGAGACCGTTCGCCCCTCCGTCAGCCTTTTGATCACCCGTGGCGTTCACTCTGACAATTCCGTGATCCGCGCGGAGCCTCAGAGCCATGTCGGAATCGATCATCGCGGATTTTGTTGCGCAGTTTGATTCGAGCGTTGCGACCCGCGCGGAACCCGCGAAGGGCCGGGTGTTACTGAGCGAAAAGCGGCTCGTTCTCGCGGTCAACAGCAACGATAGACTGACGATTCCGCTCCGGACGGTGATCGACGTGGCGGTCGGTCACGTCCCCGACGAAATCCAGGGCTTTTTCGAGTCGACAGTGACGCTGGCCTTCGAGTTGAACGGTCGACAGCACAAAGCCGTTGTCGAGGCGGGAGACTCGACGATCCAGAAGTTCGCCACGGTCCTCTTTAAGGCGATTCTCAACAGCACGCGGATGTCGATCAAACACCCGGCGCGAGTCGGCGGTCGCGTCACCGACGAATCGTTCGTCCCCTGCCGGCTGTTTTTGCGGCCCCAGTCCGTCCGGTTCAAAACGAACGACGAGACCGTCGAGATCGAACTCGCGACGGTGACGAAGTTCAGCCGGACGAACCGAGAGATCAACGGCAACAGCCAGCCCGTGTTAGAGCTCCAGCACATGCCCTCCGGGGAGGCGATGGTGACGATGGCCGCGATGAACACCCCCCGAGAGATGACCATCCTCGGCCGGTATCTCCGCTTGGAGTACACCGAACTGATGAACGAACTCAAAGACGTGGAGATCACCGCCGACGAGAAAGAGATCCTGACGGCGATCTACTCCGGTGGCGGCCAGGAAGGCGTCTCACTCGCGGGCATCGTCGATATCGATCCCTCGAACGTGACGATGGTGCTCAACAGACTGGAGGATAAGGAACTCGTCATCGATACGGCCGGCGGCACGAGGCTCACGCCGAAAGGACAGATCGTCGTCAACCGCCATCTGGAGGAAGTGAACGTCTGATTACTCCTGGCCCATCGCTTCGCTGGCGACGTGACGGCCGCGGGCTTTCAGTTCGACCTCGCGGCGCTCCCGTTCGATTTCGAGGATCCCCTGCTCGATGAGTTGATCGTAGATCTTCTCGACGGTCTCGACGTCCATTCCGACGAACTGCGGAATCTGGAAGGGCGACACGCCCGAGTACAGCGCCATCAAGACCTCCTGCTCGCGCTCGGAGAGTTCGATTTCCGAGGGGTCTCTCGCCTGATTGCTGCCGAGCAGTCCAGCGAGGATATTCACCTTGCGCTGTTTGCCCGAGATGTGCGTCTCGACGGCCGTGTTGCCGACGGTGTGTTCGACTTCCAAGAACAGTCGTTCTTTGTCGAGGACCTCGCCGCGGTTGCGCGAGAGGTCGCCGACGTCGTCGGTCTCGACTTCGACGAACGTGCCGTCGGCCAGCGCGAGGCCGACCTGGTCTTCGTCGACGGCCATCCGGCCTTTCTGCCAATCGGCGTCTTGGATGACACCGCCTTTGACCGCCGGGTGTTTCGTGATGACGACCTCGCCGTCGAGGACGGCGCTGTACAGTTCGTGCTCGAACTCCTCGTGGTCTTTCGGGGCGACGAGGGTCACGTCGTTGCCGACCTGCAGTGAGAGATAGCTCGAAACGTTGGCGAAGGGCTGGCTCGCGTCGTCTCTGGTCTCGACCGTCGAGACCTTCGAGAGGGGAATCGTCCGCTTGCCCTGGTTGCTGGCGAGGACGATCCGCTTGTCGCTGAGCAGAATCCGACCTGGAATCCACTCGACGTCCGGGACTTTCTGCCCGTCTTTGACGACCTGCGTGAACTTCCCTTGCTGGTCAGCAAGCGTACTCTCGCCGTCACTCATCGCTTTCGGTCCTGTCTGTGGCTTGGATGCAATCTCTCATTAATTGTTCGGGCCATGCGTCTGTTTGAGTTCCCGTCATCCCTGCCCGGGTTGTGCGTGTCCGCCGAGTTTCGAGAGCGCCGAAAAGGCGCGCTGTCGCACCTGTTCGTCCTCCGTGCTGTCGAGCAGTCGTTCGATATCCTCCGCGGTATCCTCGTCGCCGATCTTGCCGAGAGTGAACACTGCCTGTGCCCGCGCGTCGCTGTCCTGATTGTCGTCTTTGGCGAGAGCCAGCAGTTGGTCCTCGGTATAGGTCCCGCCGACCTCGGCGAGGCTCGTCGCCGCGAACTGTTTGGTCATCTTGCCGCCTTCTTCGAGGGTGTCGACCAGCGCGTCGATGGCCTCGCGGTTCTCGTCGCTTTCCATTACTCTGCCCAGCAGCCACGCCGTGTTCCGCCGCTGAGCCGACTTCGTCCCGGCGTCGAGGATTTCGACGAGCGGATCGATCACCGAGTTGTCCTCGCTTTCGGACAGTTGTTCGACGACGGTCTCGCGGATCTGGTGGCTCTGCTCGGTCGGCACGTTCGAGAGCAGTTCGATCAGCGAGAAGACGGCCGTTCGGCGGACCGGAGCAGAATCGTCGGTCAGTGCCTCGGCGAGATACTCGACGGGGCGGTCGTTGCGGAACTGGCCGAACCCGCGGACGGCGATTCGGCGGACACGCTCGTCTTCGTCGTCGTACAACTGCAACAGCGCCTGTAGGGCCTGCCGGTTTCCGATCCGCCCGAGGGCCTCTGCGGCCTCGACGCGGACGGCAGCTTTCGGGTCGGACAGCAATCCGGTCAGCGGATCGGTCGCGCGCGCATCTCCGATCTGTCGACACGCCCGCGCTGCCCGCGCCCGAACCCGCGGATCCAAGTCGTCGAACCGCTCGACGACCTTCGGGACGGCGTCTGGCACCGCCAGTTCGCCGATAGCGTTGGCTGCGGCCATCCGCAACTCGGGCAGCTCCGCGTTGAGTGCGCGGATGAAGGCTTTGGTCTTCACCCAGTCGGCGGCGTCCTCGCCGATATCCAGGTCGGCCATGCTCGTGATGAGTTCCTCGAGCGCTTCCTGCCCGAGTTCGTCGAGTCCGTCGATCGCTGCCGCGACGACCGCGTCGGACTCGTCTTCCTGGACCGCTCGCACCAGCGCGGTGATGATGTCTCCGCGGTCCTCGTGATCGTCCATTCGGCCGAGGATCTCCGCGGCCCGCTTGCGGACCTCTCTGCTCTGGGAGTTGTGTAGCGCCCTGATGATCTCTTGGGCGTTTCCGGCGCGTTCGTGCTCGAACAGAGACATCAGGCTCGTCGGTAGATCCGCTGTTGTTTGTACGCTGGCTCGAAGTCGTCTCGACACTCCGTCGGAAGGGTCTCGGTCATCCCGATCATGAGATAACCACCCTCTCGTAAGGAGCCACGAATGGTCTCGAAAATCGGCACCTTGAACGAGGAATCGATGTAGATCAGCAGGTTGCGACAGAGAACCAGGTCGAAGTCGGTTTTCTCCTCGCCCCTGATCAGATCGTGTTGCTCGAAGGTGACCAGATCCTTGACCCGCTCTTTGACCTGAAACCGGTTTTCGTCCCGCTCGATGTACTGCTCGTAATCGTCGAGTGGCTCGAGTTCCTCGGCGATATCGGTGGTCTGAGAGGTTTCGTAGATACCGGTGCGTGCCTCTTCGAGGATATCTGCGTTGATATCTGTCGCCGTGATCTCGATCCGTCGCTCGGTGATCTCGGGGTCGTCCAGCGCGAGCATCGCAATCGAGTACGGTTCGCGGCCGTCCGCACACGGCGCGGACCAGATCCGAACCCGGCGGTTGTTCTCGGTCAGTTCGCGAAGGACCGGCCGCAACTTCTCCCAAGCGTCCGGGTTCCGGAAAAAGCCGGTGACGTTGATCGACAGCGAGTCGAGCAGGGCCGCTTTCTCCTCGTCGTCACGGGCGAGTAACTGCTGATAAGCGTCGTACTCTTCGATATCGGTCCGGCGCATCCTCGCGGTGATCCGTCGGTCCAGATACGAGTCGTTGTAAAAGTCGGACTCGAAGTCCAGTTCGCGTTCGATGTACGCGAGCAGGTCGGAAAACCGATCGTCCTGCGTGCTCATAGCGTCACCACATCGAGGATATGAACGATGTTCCCGTCGCCGAGCACCGCCGTTCCCGACAGTCCGGGCGTGCCGCTGAGAATTCCTTCGAGGGGTTTGACGACGACTTCCTCCTGTGCGTTGACCGCGTCACAGCGAAGCGCGATCTGTCGCTCTGACTCCCGGATTCGGACGAGCATCTCTCCGCCGTCGGTGCCGCCGTCGGTCGCCGCTCGCTGGGGGACGTTGAACGTCTCGCCCAGATCGACAATCGGATAGATCTCGTCGTTGTGTTTGATCACCTGTCGGCCGTTGACCTGCTGAACGTCGTCTGTTCGAGTGATCTCGTCGACGTTTTTGATCGGGATGCCGTACTCCTCGTCGCCGACTTGGACGAACAGAACCTTGACGATGGCCATCGTCACCGGCAGACGCAGCGAAACAGTCGTCCCTTCGCCGGGCGTGCTATCTACGTCGACGGAGCCGTCCAGTCGAGTAACGGTGTCGTGGACGACGTCCATCCCGACACCGCGACCGCTCGTATCCGTAACCTCGTCGGTCGTCGAGAAGCCAGGATGGAAGACGAGATCGTAGATCTCGGGGTCGTCCATCATCTCCAACTCTTCGGCCGAGCGGACGTTGTTCTCGATTGCCGTCTTCTTGATCCCCTCCACGTCGAGGCCGGCTCCGTCGTCTTCGACCTGGATGACGACGTGATCCCGTTCGCGGGAGGCCCGAAGGGTGACGGACCCCTGTCGGGGTTTGCCCTTCTCGACGCGCTCCTCGGGCGGTTCGACGCCGTGATCCAGCGAGTTCCGGATGATGTGCATCAGCGGATCGGAGATTTCGGTGAGGATCGTCCGGTCGAGTTCGATCTCCTCGCCTTCGATCTCGAAGTCGACCTCCTTGCCGAGTTCGCGAGAGAGATCCCGAACCATCCGCGGGAACTTGCCGACGACTTTCTTCAGCGGGATCAGCCGCATGTCCATGACGGTGTTTTGGAGACTGCCGGTGATCTTGTCCAGTTCGTTCAGCGTCTCCTCCGCCGAATCCATGTTCTCGTCTTCGACCGCCCGGCGGAGTTTGATCCGAGAGGTGACGAGCTGTTCGACCAGCCCGTGGAGATCGTCGAGCTGGTCGACGTCCACCCGCACGGATTTGATCTCGTCGACAGAGTGTTCGGCCTCGTCACTTGCATCACCGCTGTTTTCGGCCCCGCCAGCTATGGAGTCGTCCTCGAAGAGATCATCGGTTACGTCCTCGACCGCGATA
>JBLGCM010000013.1:0-10789 GCA_047617345.1 Natronomonas sp.
TCGTGATCGTGAAGGTCAACGGTCGCGAGCCGGACAAGGTCAACGCCATCACCGACATGTACGACGGCCAGACGCTGGATGCCGGCCCGCGGACGATCACCGTCCAGATCACCGGTGACGAGCAGAAAATCGACGACGCTATCGACGCTTACGAGCAGTTCGGCATCAGAGAGATTGCACGGACGGGGTACGCCGCCATCGCGCGGGGTGAGGCCCCGACGGCACAGGTCTCCCAGCCGAACCAGGCCCCGACCGAAGCGCAGGTCGAAACAGAGGAAGCAGACGACTAACAATGACAGACGAGTTCACGACGACAGTCTACTACGACGACGACGCTGAGGAATCGTACATCGAAGACAAAACGGTCGCGGTACTTGGCTACGGCAGCCAGGGCCACGCCCACGCCCAGAATCTCGACGACAGCGGTGTCGACGTGGTCGTCGGCCTCCGAGAGGATTCGTCCTCTCGCTCGGAAGCCGAAGCCGACGGTCTCGAAGTCGCGACGCCGGACGTGGCGGCCGAACAGGCCGACACCGTCGTCATGCTGATCCCGGACACGGTTCAACCGGCCGTCTACGAGGCCATCAAAGACGGTCTCGACGAGGGCGACACCCTCCAGTTCGCACACGGGTTCAACATCCATTACGGCCAGATCGAACCGCCCGAGGGCGTCGACGTGACGATGGTCGCCCCGAAATCACCGGGCCACCTCGTTCGACGAACCTACAAACGCGGCGAGGGCACGCCCGGATTGCTCGCAGTCTATCAGGACGCGACCGGGCAGGCTCACGAGGAAGGACTGGCCTACGCCGAGGCAATCGGCTGTACCCGCGCCGGCGTCATCGAGACGACCTTCCGCGAGGAGACCGAGACCGACCTGTTCGGCGAGCAGGCCGTGCTCTGTGGCGGCGTGACCGAGATGGTCAAAGCCGGTTTCGAGACGCTCGTCGACGCGGGCTACTCCCCGGAGATGGCCTACTTCGAGTGCCTGAACGAACTCAAGCTGATTGTCGATCTGATGTACGAGGGCGGCCACATGGAGATGTGGAACTCCGTCTCCGACACCGCTGAGTACGGCGGCCTGACCCGCGGTGAGGAGGTCATCGACCGCGAAGGGATGGAAGAGATCCTCGAGGGCGTCCAGAACGGCGAGTTCGCCCGCGAGTGGATCTCGGAGAACCAGGCCAACCGGCCGGCCTACAAGCAGTACCGAAACGCCGAACAGAACCACCAGATCGAGGAGGTCGGCGAACGCCTCCGAGAGCTGTTCGAGTGGGGTGAACAGGAATGAAGCTGCAGGACATCGATCACACACACCCGCACACGGGCACGGCGTTCGGGCGGAACTACTACGACTCGGGCGCGGTGGCCACGGACGGCGGCCGCGACGAAGAGGAAGCGACGATGGAAGACGTCGATCACGAGCCGCCGGGCGAGGGCGCGACACGCGCCTTCGAGCGCGGCACGGAAGGACGCGAGAGGTCTGTATAATGAGCGAAAACACGCTGTACGACAAAGTCTGGGAGAAGCACAAAGTAACTGAACTGCCGAACGGACAGGATCAGCTGTTCATCGGACTGCATCTCGTCCACGAAGTGACGAGCCCGCAGGCCTTTCACATGCTGGAAGAGAAGGGCCACCGGGTCGCCTTCCCCGACCGGACGTTCGCGACGACCGATCACATCGTCCCGACGACCCCGGAGGGCCGGGAGCGACCGCTGAACGACCCCGAGGCCGAGGAGATGCTCTCCGCGCTGGAGGAGAACGTCGACGACAACGGTATCACCTTCTTCGGTCTGGAGTCGGGCAAGCAGGGCATCACCCACGTCGTCGCGCCGGAACTTGGCCTCTCCCAGCCCGGCATGACCGTCGCCTGCGGTGACTCCCACACCGCCACCCACGGCGCTTTCGGTTCCATCGGCGTCGGGATCGGCACCTCCCAGATCCGGGACGTGCTCTCGACGGGCTGTATCGCCGCCGAGAAACAGAACGTCCGCCGCGTCGAGGTCAACGGCGAACTCGGCGAGGGCGTCTACGCCAAGGACATCATCCTGAAGATCATCCAGGAACTGGGCGTCGACGGCGGCGTCGGTCACGTCTACGAGTACGGCGGCTCCGCGATCCGCGATCTGGATATGGAGGGCCGACTCGCCATCTGCAACATGTCCATCGAGGGCGGCGCTCGGTCGGGCTACATCAACCCCGACGAGACCACCTACGAGTACCTCCGGGGCCGCGAATACGTCCCCGAGGGCGAGGCGTTCGAGGAACGCAAAGAGTACTGGGAGTCGATCCGGTCCGACGAGACGGCGGAGTACGACGATGTCGTCGAAATCGACGCCGACAGCATCGCGCCGATGGTCACGTGGGGGATCAACCCCGGGCAGGTCATCGAGATCGACGATCCGATCCCCGCGCCGGCGGATTTCGAGGCCCGGACCGACCGCGAGGCGGCCGAACAGGCGCTCGAACACATGAGCCACTCGCCCGGCGACACGATGGAGGGCTACGACGTCGACGTCGCGTTCCTCGGCACCTGTACGAACGGCCGTCTCAAGGACTTCGAGGTGGCCGCGAAGGTGCTCGAGGGCCGGCAGATCGACCCCGACGTGCGCGCGCTGGCCGTCCCCGGATCGGAGACGGTCCGACAGCAGTGCGAGGAGCGCGGCATCGATCAGACGTTTATCGAGGCCGGCTTCCAGTGGCGACAGGCCGGCTGTTCGATGTGTCTCGCGATGAACGACGATTCGCTGGAGGGCGACGAGGTGTGTGCCTCCTCGTCGAACCGGAATTTCATCGGTCGACAGGGCTCGAAAGAGGGCCGAACCGTGCTGATGAGCCCCGCGATGGTCGCCGCCGCGGCCGTCGAGGGAGAGGTCGTCGACGTGCGCGATCACTTCGACACTGAGCTTCCGAGCGGCACTTCCCGCGCAGAGGAGGTGGCGGACTGATGCCGGACGACATCCAGATCTCCGCGGTCGGCGGAACCGGCGTTCCGATTCCAGGCGACGACGTCGACACTGACCAGATCCTGCCGGCGCGCTTTATGAAGGAGGTCACCTTCGAGAACATGGCGGATTACCTGTTCTACGACGCCCGCCGGGACGACGACGGCGGGTTCAACGACCACCCGCTCAACCGCTTCGAGGGGGCCTCGATTGCGGTCGTCAACTCCAATTTCGGCTGTGGCTCCTCCCGCGAGCACGCCCCCCAGGCGATGATGCGGTGGGGCGTCGACGGCGTCGTCGGCGAGTCCTTCGCGGAGATTTTCCGCGACAACTGCAAATCGCTGGGTATCCCGGCGATCACCGCGTCCCACGCGGAGGTCTCCGCGCTGCAGGAGTGGATCGAAGACAACCCCGACGGCGAGGTCGAGATCGACGTCGAGGAGGAAACTGTCACCTACGGCGACACCGTCATCGAGGGCAACATCGACGACGCGATGAAAGAGGCTCTGATCGACGGAATCTGGGACACGACCCAGCTCATGTACTCAAACCTCTCGAAAGTCGAGGAGACGGCGGCGAGTCTCCCCTACGTCGAAGAGGCCTGAACGGCCGCCGTTCGACAGCTGACGGGCGTTTCACACTGTTATCTCGTCACTGCCGAGGTGGATAACCGAAAGAATCGACCCGCAGTCGCCGTTACGAAGAGCTAGCCCGCGTCGGTTCGGTGTAGGTCGGGGACGGATCCTCGACGCCGGAGAGGTAGGCGGCGAGATCCGTCGTCGAGAGCATCCCGATGACGTGGTCGTCCTTGTCGACGACCGGTAGGTGGTGGATGTTGTAGGTGATGAGTTGATTTGCGGCATCTTGCACCGAGTCCTGGGCATCCACGGTGATCACGTCCGTCGTCATGTAGTCCATCACCGAACTCTCGTCTTTGGGGTCGTTTTCGGCGACGATGTGAACGAAGTCCGTGCTGGTGAGAATTCCGCGGAGTTTGTCGTTCTCGTCGACGACGACCACGGAACCGATGTTGTTGCTGCGGAGCAGTTCCGCGGCTTCTTCGACGCTCGTTCCCGGAGTCACAGTCACCACGTCCGAGGACATCAGTCGTCCAATGAATATGTCTTCCATGATTGTTCCTGACAGTCTGCGCCCCCTAAGCAGTATCGGTTTTGGTCGATATTGCCCACATCGGTGACGGTCGTTCCGTTCGGGATATCGACATCCTCTTTTCTCCGCCACGTCGATCAGAGAGTATGACTCACGAGATTGCGGTCATTCCCGGCGACGGGATCGGCCGGGAGGTAACACCCGCGGCAATCGACGTGCTCGAAGAGCTGGAGATCGACTTCGAGTTCGTCTCCGGCGAGGCCGGCGACGAGACCAAAGCCGAGACCGGCGAAGCGCTGCCCGAGAAAACCGCAGAAATCGCCGCCGACGCGGACGCGACGCTGTTCGGCGCGGCCGGCGAGACGGCCGCGGACGTCATCTTGCCGCTGCGCTCTATCGTCGGCTCCTTCGCCAACGTCAGGCCGGCCCGAGCCTATCCCGGCCTCGACGCGCTCCAACCCGACACCGATCTGGTCTTCATCCGGGAGAACACCGAGGGGGTCTACTCCGGGATCGAAGACGAAATCACCGAGGGCGTCCGAACGCTGACTCGGGTCGTCACCGAAGACGCCTCCGAAAAGATCGCCGAATACGGTTTCAGCTACGCCAAGCACAACGGTTACGAGGACGTGACTATCGCACACAAGGCGAACGTGATGCGCGAGACCGACGGCCTCTTCCTCGAGGTCGCCGAGCGGGTCGCCGAGGAGCGCGGGGCCGACTACGACACCGCGCTGATGGACGCGCTGGCGATGCACCTCGCGATGACGCCCGAGGAGTACGGCGTCGTCATCTGCCCGAACCTGGCCGGCGATATGCTCTCGGATCTGGCCGCCGGACTGGTCGGTGGCCTCGGATTACTCCCCTCGGCGAACATCGGCGAGGAAAACGCGCTGTTCGAGCCGGTTCACGGCTCCGCACCCGATATCGCCGGCCAGGGAGTCGCCAACCCGTCGGCGATGATTCTCTCCGCCGCGATGATGCTCGACCATCTCGGCTATCCGGACGAGGCCGAAAGGGTTCGGTCGGCCGTCGAGAGCGTTCTCGACGCGGGACCGCAAACGCCGGATCTCGGCGGCTCCGCCTCGACCGAGGAGATGGCTGACGCCATCGTCGACGAGCTCTAGTCGGGCTTGATCAGTGTGTCGCCGTCCTCGGCGAGCAGTCCGCGGTCGATGGCGGTGTCGAGGACCGCTGCGCAGTCGGCCTCCGCGAGGTCGTAGGTGCTGGCTGCGACCGCCATCAGTTCCATCCGGTCGACGGGGAACTCCCTGTTCTGGAGCAGGCGCATGACCTTGTTGTACTCCAGTGCCGATATCGAGCGGCGTCGGTCGGCGGATTCGTCGCCCGCATCTGAGGCGTCCGGGCCCGGGCGAGCAGATCCTGTCTCGCTGCGCTGTTCGGCGCCTGCGGAGTCGTCCGCCGCTGACTCGGAGGGCATCAACTCTGACCCCGACGGAGTCTCGTCGGCGTCCGATCTTTCGTCGCGCTCGTCGTCGAACTCGGCTTCCTCGTCGCTCGGCGTCACCTCCGCGGTGTCCGCTGTGTCGTCTTCGCTGTCCATCGAATCAATCGCTTCGAGGTCGTCCGCTACGGCGTCCATCGAATCGTCGGACTCCGCGGTGCGTAGCTCCTCGGGGATATCAGCCTCCATCTCCGAATGAAGCGTTTCGTCCTCGTCCGGCGGCATTCCGGGTTCGTCGTCGAAATCGAAATCGCCATCGTCAGAGGCTGAGGCCTCAGTTTCGGACTCTTCTATTTCCGGCTCGGTCGACTCTGTCGTTCCCGATCCCTCAGTTTCAGTATCGAGGTCGAACGGGTCCTCGGCGTTCACGTCCTCCGAATCGACGGCCTCCTCGCCGTTCGCTCCGGGATTCCCAGTCGTGCGGTCGTCGGCAGACCGCTCCGTATCGCTCCCCTCAGATTCCTCCGGATCGGTCGCGAGTTCGTCGGGAAGTCCGATTTCGCCGTCGAGAGCCTCCTCGACGTCGACGGCCCCGGTTGCAATCTCGTCGGCTTGCAGGATACTCGGGTCGATTCCCCCCTCACTGACCGGTGGCTCTTCGCTCTCGAACTGCTCGCCGTCCGCTGTTTCCGGGCTCGCGTCGCCCTCGTCGCGCCCGCTCGACTCGGGCGCGAGGGGGTCGTCGTGGCTGTCTAATTCCGGCCCGACACCCTCGCGTTCGTCACTGTCGGCGGAGTCACCTTCGGCTGCTGTTTCTGCGTCTGCTTCGAGATCCGCAGATTCAGTCCCCGTCTCTGCGTCTGTGTCCGCGAACGCGTCGGGGACGTTCGGCTGCATCTCGTCTTGGATATCTGTTTCCCAGCTACGGGAGGCCGAATCGTCGTCGTCGACCGCCAGCCCCGGCACTTCCTTGATCTCCTCGTCGTCCGGTAGCTCCTCGGGGTTCGTCGTGATTGGTTCGGGGCTTCGATCGGCCGCGGATCGGCTTTCGGAGGGCTGCTGGTCCGGCCCGCTCCACTGGTCCGGATCAGGGGTCCACTCGTCGGCTGGCTCCGACTGGTCGGATCCTTCCGCTCTCTCGCCGCCGGTTCTCTCCGGTGGTTTTTCCGTCTCCGCGCCTGTATCGGTCGAGAGCGCTGTCCCCGATGTTTCAGTGTCGCCGTCGGCCCCCGCGACCGGTTCCGTCGAATCTGCCTTATCCGCTGCCGTCTCGCCGCCGTCTTCGGTCTCGGCGCCGTTCGCGTCCGGTTCAGCCGGTACTGTCTCTCCGAGATCGTTGGCATTGAGCAGCCGGTCGAGTTTGTGCCGACAGCTCGCACAGAGCGTCACCGACGGCTCCCCGCCGGAGCTGTCGACGGCGTAGGCCCCCAACGGCTCGTCGAGGGCGGCCCCACAGAAGTAACACGATGAGAGATGGTCCATGTGGCTACGAGGGACCTATCGGGGCAAAAAGCCAGCGACTGTTTTTATCGGCTCTCGTACACGAACTCGCGAAGGAGTTTCGCCCCGAGCGCCGCCGCCTGCCCGTGGTCTCGGTCGTTCACTTCGACGATATCGCAGCCGACCGCCCGTGGCGCGACACCGCGGACCACCTCCCGCATCCTCTGCGGTTCCAGTCCGAACGGTTCTGGTGTTCCCGTCCCCGGCGCGAACCCGGGATCGGCCGCGTCGATATCCACGCTCAGATACACGTCGCCCGAGCGGTCGAAGTCCCACGACGGCACCGCGTCGGGTTCGACGACGGTCACGTCGTCGCGGTCAGCCCGCTCCCACTCCGCTTTCGATCCCGAGCGCGCGCCGAGAACGAGCGCTTCGTCAGCGATATCGAGCGCGTGTCGAGTGACGGTAGCGTGGCTCAGTTCGGTCCCGGCGTACGACTCCCGGAGATCGAGATGGGCATCGAGACAGACGAAGATATCGGGATCGAGCGCGCGCAACGCGGCGATAGTGACCGTGTGTTCGCCGCCCAGGAGGAGCGGCATCGCTCCCTCGTCGTCGAAGTCAGCGAGCGTCCCGGAGAGAAAGTCGAGATACTCGCTCGTGTCGTGGGTCGGATGAATATCGCCGTGATCGTAGACCGCGCAATCGGTAAAACGAGTGTCCGTCGGCTGGTCGTAATCCTCAAACGGACGGGCAGCGTGGCGCAACTCCCGCGGACCGAACCGAGTTCCCGGCCGGAAACTCGTGCTCGCGTCGAGCGGTGCCCCCACGATCGCGAACGAGGCCTCCTCGCGGTCGGCCACGGCCCCCGGAAACATCAGACGATCTTGCGCTGGCCCTCGAACTCGAGGAACTCGATCTCGTCGTCGGCGGCCAGATCCTCGTCGCCGGCTTTCATCACGAAGTTGTCGTAGGTCTCCAAATCCATCACCTGAATCTCGTCGGAACGAACGTCGATGACCTGTCCCTGCTTGCGGTTGATGATCGGAACCCAGACCTTCGCGTCGACGGGCTGGGACAGCGAGCGCTTCTGTCCGTCGAAGACCCCCTTGGCGTCGATTCGAGCCTTGGCGCTGCCGTGTTTGCCCGGCTTTGCCGTACTGTAGGACGTGATTTTACACGGCGTGTCTTCGATCAGGACGTAACTTCCTTCGTCGAGTTCGCGGACCTCGGACTGCTGTTTTGCCATGTCCCGCTGTTGTCTACCTGTGAGTATAAACGGTTTGGAATCGAGGCGAGCGGCGTCAGGGGCCTGAGCTGTCGTTGTTGCGGCCGCGCTCTTCGACCGGGATCGAACTGCCGGGACTCTCGGACTCGGCGTCAGTCTCCTCGGTCGGTGACCCGCCGCCAGTACCGGACCCGAGGGCCTCGCCCAACCCGACCGTGTCGCTGTCATCTTCGCGTTCGCGCTCGCGCATCCGCTGTCTGGTGAACTGTGGCTGGGCGTTGAGGCCGCGCTCTTTCGCGAACGACCGGTAGAGAAAAACGCCGACGATCGCGGTCGGGACGACCGCAGCACCCGTGGCCGAAAGTCCCTCGAAGATGTACAAAAGCGTCGCCGAGACAGTACCGGCGGTGAACAGCATGCCGAGGATCATCCGTTTCGCCAGCCGGTCGAGATAGTCGTTGTCGTCTTCGAGTTCGGCCTTTATCCGCAGGTCGTTGCGCTGCATCCGATCCAGCGTGGATTCGAGTTTTGGCGGCACCCTGACCGCCGACGTCGCCGCGTCACCGATCTCTTGGGCGCGGTCGGTCGCGTACTCCCGGACGCCGCGCTCGAAATACCCCTGTTCGCGGAGATACCCCGTCGCAACCGAGATGAAATCGAAGTCGGAATCCAGCGTGACACAGACACCTTCGACGACCGTCGCGACCCGCAACACGAGCGCGAGATTCGAGGGGAGACGCAGCGGAAACTCGTAGATGGTGTCCTCGACCTGTTCGATGATCTGCTGGACGCGGTACTGTTCGACCTCCTCGCCGCGGACGTCTGCGATAGCTATCTCCATCACGTCGGCCATCACGTCTCGGTCGGCCTCCGGCGAGAGCGTCCCCATCTCGACGAGCGTATCGAGGATGGCGTCGATATCCTGCCGGGCAACAGCGGTGTAGAAGTCGATGATCTTGTCCTGGACGAACGGATCGACGAACCCGCTCATCCCGAAATCGTAGAAGATGATCGTTCCGTCGTCCTCGACGGCGAGGTTTCCGGGGTGTGGATCGGCGTGAAAGACGCCGTCTTCGACGATCATCTGGAGGTACACCTCCTGCAGTGTTTTTGCGATTTCCGAGCGGTCGAGCCCTTTCGCGTCCAGTTCGTCGAGATCGTTGATTTTCGTCCCGCCGACGTATTCCATCGTGAGGACGCGTCCGGTCGAGCGTGATTCGATCAGTTGCGGGATCCGCACGTTGTCGTTGTCCGTGAAATTCTCCCGGATCCGCTGAAGCATCTCGCCCTCGCGCTCGTAATCCATCTCCTGATGGATCGTCTTCTCGAACTCGTCAGCCAGCGTCTCCAGCGAGAACGACCGGGCGTCTTCGACGAAGTGCATGAGAATCGGTAGGGTCCACCGGATCACCCGGAGGTCGGCCTCGACCAGGTTCTCGATACCGGGGCGGCGCACCTTGACTGCGACGTCTCGACCGTCGGTCCGGGCGTGGTAGACCTGCCCGAGACTGGCTCCGCTGATCGGGTCGCGGTCGAACTCGGCGAACGCCTCCGAGATCGGTCCGAGCTCCGCTTCGAGTACCTGTTCGGCCTCGGTCCACGCTGCCGGCGGCACGTCGTCCTGTAGCCGCGAGAACTCGGCGATGTACTCCGGGGGGAGGATGTCGGGCCGCGTCGAGAGCAGTTGGCCGAGCTTGATGAAGGTCGGTCCGAGCGTGAGCAGCGAATCGAGGAGCTTCTTCGCTCGGGCGCGGCGCTGGGCGCTGGAAACGGCGCGGGAGCCGCCGGCGATCAGAAAGCGACGGCGGTCCCGCAGGTAGGCGACGATGAGCGGGAAAAACTGCCAGATGACGATAACGAACCGCCAGTATGCGCGGGGGTTCACCACTGCGACACCCCAGTGTCAGCCCTCGTTGACGGGGATCGACGTCTCGGCAGTGGCGATGTGTTTGGGCACGCTGAGTTCGAGGACCCCGCGGTCGACGGTCGCCTCGGCTTCCGCCGGGTCGGCGTCCGGGGGAAGCGGCAGATCGACATCGAGAAACAGCGAGCGCTCCTCAGAGAGGAACCGAAACTCGCGGGGGGCGTCCTTGCTGCGCCGAGCCTCGATCCGCAGTCGGTTGCTCTCGGCGCTGATATCGATGGTCTCGGCGGTCGCCCCCGGGAGGTCGATCACGATGAGATATCCGTCCTCTCGTTCCAGGATATCGGCGAACACAGCCTCTGGCAGATCACGCAACGCATCGCGCAGCGCTGACATGAGCGGTGGTACGGACGGAACAGTCGTAAACCCCCCGGTCGCGGCAGCGGACAAACGCCGTCGTTTTACGGACTGAGCGGATATACGTGGATAATGAGCCACGATTCGAGCGAGCGACCTGACGGCGATCTGCGGAACACCGGCATGTCTCTGCGCCACGACCGCGAGTGGGACTACGAACTCGACCGGATTACCGAGGCCGTCGAAGAACGCGACGCCGAGACTGTCGGCCTGCAGTTTCCGGAAGGCCTGAAACGACGCGGGCCGGGCGTCGCCGACGACCTGCGCGAACTGCTCCCCGACGACGTCTCCGTGATGATCTCCGGCCAGCCCTGCTACGGTGCCTGTGACCTGGACACCTACATGATGAAACGGACCGACGTGTTCGTCCACTTCGG
>JBLGCM010000014.1:0-10691 GCA_047617345.1 Natronomonas sp.
ATTCACGATCAGAAACGCCGTCACCGGACAGAATCTCAAGTGGATTCGGATGTCAAGCGGTGAACCCGCGACTAAAGCACGAGGGACACTACCGACGGTCCAGTTGGCGAGTGACGGGAGCAACGCCTTCTTCAGACTCCGCACCACCGGATAACCGTACGCCGACGGCGCCTGGCAGAATCAGGGCTATCACCAGGTCGCGATTGGGACCGACCCCGACGGTGACGGGGCGTTCACCACTCGCGCGTTCGTCGGCATGCACGTCGACGCACTGGGCCAAGTGTTCATCCGGGACGCACAGACCGGGGATCAAACCGTCGTCTACGCTGGGAATTCGGATATCAATCAGGCACGGGGAGTCCGCGTCACCCAGACGAACGACGGCAACGAGAATCCGGCGTACTGGACTGACATGCAGGTTCCCCTCTCGGCCGTCCAGAACACGGCGGGCATCGACGGCGACACCCCGATTCGGCTGTTTTTCGGGACGGCAACCCAGTCGAATACCATCAACTTCGATACGATGGACAACGCCAAGACGATCACCTACGACAACGTCCTGACGACGTCGTTCGACTCGCTCGAGGGTGATCTGGAAGCGGCGGGCAACGTCGGCCTCGACACGCCGGCGGACGGCTCCGTCGTTACGAACTCACAGCCCACGATCACGGGAACCACCTCGCCGGGCGGCGGGACGCTTCGCATCTACGTCGACGGGGCGCTCGTCCGAACCATCGAGAGCGTCGGTGAGAGCTGGTCGTATCAGCTGAGTTCGGCCCAAGCGCTCGGAGACGGCCAGCATCGCGTCCGTGCGGAACTCACGCGAAACAGCCAGGTTGCGACGACGCAGACGAACACGTTCACCGTCGACACCGTTGCGCCGCCGGCGATCACGACCGAGAGTCTCGCCGCCTGGACCGTCGAGCAGGGCGGGTACAGCCAGCAGTTGGCCGCCAGCGGCGGGACCGAGCCGTACTCGTGGACGATTACGGCCGGGGAACTCCCCGACGGACTCGCTCTGGATGAATCGACCGGTGTGATCACAGGAACCCCCGCGCAGGCGGGGAATTTCACCTTCACCGTCGAGGTCACTGACGCCGACAACACCGTGACGACGCGTGAGTTGGCGATCACGATCAATGCCCCATTCACGGTGTCGGAGACCGAAGTAGCGGGCGGCATGCAGGGAGTTACCTACAGTGAGCAGATCACCATTACCGACGGCACTGGACCGTACAGCTACGCGGTCGTCGATTGGGAGCTCCCCGACGCACTGACGCTCGATCCCGAAACCGGCGTCATCAGCGGGATCCCGACTGCAGCGGGCACGTACAGTTTCATCGTCGAAGTGACTGACGCGTCCGGTGCGAGTTCGATTCAGACGTTCACAATCGAGGTGGCTGACAGGCTGGCAATTGTGACAGCAGAGCTGCAGTCGTGGACGGTCGACCAGGCCGGCTACAGCGAATCAGTCGACGTCACCGGCGGCACCGGGCCGTACAGCTACGCGATCACCGCCGGCACACTACCGGACGGACTGGTTCTCGACCGGCAGACCGGGGAGATCTCCGGCACGCCCATGCAGGCAGGAACCGACAAGCGACAAGCGATAGACGAGCCGCCGACGCCACCGACTGAGGCCGATCCGGTCGTCGTTCCGCCGGAGAGCGTCGATCCAGCGGACGAACTCGACGAACCCGTCGAGGATATCGGCGGGATCGAACTGGTCGAAGCCAGGCTCGAGACCGAAGATGTCAACAGCGTCCGGGCGACCTCCATCGTCGTCCTCCGCAACAACGGCACGGAAACCCGAGACGTCATCGTCGAACACCGCCTGCAGAGCGAGGTGTTCCGCGCCCAGCAGGCCACGCTCGGTCCCGGCCAGTCTGTAACGTTCCGCGCCAGCCGCACCGTCCGCGAGCCGGGGAGCTACCGGTTCTCGTACACCTGGGTGACCGAGGACCGCGACCGGGTGCTGACGAGGACGCTCGAAGCCGACACCGGCGCTGTCACGATCGAAGACGAGACTGCGCCGGGCGAGGGGTCGGGAGAAAGCGAAGACAGATGCGAACTGTTCGGCTACGCCTTCGGCGCGCTGTGGATCTGCTGGTACTGGTGGGTGCTGATCGCCGGCCTGCTTGCCGCGCTCGCGAGTTATATCGTCCAGACACAGATTGCAGGGGCCCGGCCGCTGTTCGGCGCGAGTTCGGCTGGACGCCATCTCGAACGGGCGGGATACGCCCTCTCGCGACTTGTCGTGCCGTTTCTCGTCGGGGCGGCGTTCGGACTCGCTGTCTGTACCGGTCTCTACACCGTCGGGGTGGCGACGCTTGGACAGTTCGCAGCAGTGGTCGTCGTCTCTCTGGCAGTCGGTGCCGTGCTGGGCGCGCTCCGGCTCCCCGATATCGACGAGGGGGCGATGGCGCGCTAGCGCGACTATTTTTGAACATTGTTATCTATCTAGCCACTCTCCAAAAACATTGTATTCATTAGGGACGGCCGTGATAGGTCGTGTAGGTAGCCATGACAGCACCGAACACGGAGCGGTTCAGTGTCGAGGGGAAATGCGCGATCATCACCGGCGCATCAAGCGGCATCGGCCGCTCGATCGCCGAGGAGTTCGCCGCCGGCGGCGCAGACGTCGTTATCTGCTCGCGAGAACAGGGCAACGTCGACCCCGTCGCCGAGGGGATCAACGAGAGCGAACGGCCCGGCGAGGCCCTGGCCATCGAGTGTGACGTGACCGACCGCGAGGCCGTCGAGGCGCTGGTCGAGGCCACCGTCGAGGAGTTCGGCGGCATCGACGTGCTCGTCAACAACGCCGGCGCGAGTTTCATGGCCGGGTTCGACGACATCAGCGAAAACGGCTGGAAGACGATCGTCGACATCAACCTCCACGGCACCTTCCACTGTACGCAGGCCGCGGCCGACTACCTCGAGGAGAGCGGCGGGAGCATCATCAACTTCGCCAGCGTCGCCGGCCAGAAGGGCTCGCCGTACATGAGCCACTACGGGGCCGCGAAAGCCGGCGTCATCAACTTCACGTCGACGGTCGCTCACGAGTACGCCGACCGGGGCGTTCGCGTCAACTGCATCGCGCCCGGATTCGTCGCCACGCCCGGTGTCGAGTCTCAGATGGGAGTCAGCGCCGACAACATCGACCGCTCGGCGGTTGATCGGCGGATTGGCGTGAGCGAAGAAATCGCCGACATCACGCAGTTCCTCGCGAGCGAAGCCTCCTCCTACATCATCGGCGAGACCATCACCGCCAAAGGCGTCCCGGACATCATGGAAGAGACGCCCGAAGCCTGATCTGAAACAGTCCGAGCGCGTTTCGTGCGGAGAGTGGTTAATACGGGACGGACAGTGATCGACGAGAGTGATTCGACGCAGTAGTTAAATCCGTTCGTTCAAATTGGTATTATATGGCTACTGGAGGGGTCTCTGCCCGAGAAGTGCGACAGACGTTGTACGATATCATGCGGGGTGATCGCCCCTTCGAGAAGAAGGCACGCGACGCCCTTCGCCTCGGTGCGGAGTATCTCGGGGTGGAAGCAGCGTACTTCGCGCGGGTCGACCCGGAGGCTGAATTCTGGGAGTGTCTCGTTTCGGTCGGGGAAGATTCCGTTGTAGTGCCAGACGGGACCGCACTCGACCTGAAATCGACCTACTGTCGGCACGTCGTCGGGGCAGGGAACACGGTCGCACTCGACGACGTACAAAGCGAGTGGGAAGACGACCGCGCTGTCGACAAACAGGGGCACGACTGCTATCACGGCACTCCGGTGTATATCGACGGGGAACTCTACGGGACCGTGTGTTTCGTCAATGAACAGCCCCGGGCGGCCCCCTTCACGACGGAGGAGACGATTCTAGCGGAGCAAATTGCCCGTTCGCTAGAGCGCGAACAGGAACTCGAACGGACACATGATCAACTCGAACTCGCGCTCTCGGCAACAGACACGGGCATCTGGGAGTGGAACATCGAAACCAACGAGATACACTGGGACGAGACTGTCGAACGGCTTCTCGGACTCGAACCCGGTGAGTTCGACGGCTCGTTCGAGTCGTTTGCTGATCGGATTCACCCCGCTGATTTCGACGAGACTCGGGAATCGATACAGGCGGCCGCCGAAACGGGCGAGCGCTACGAGGCGCAGTTCAGAATGTCTCACGAGAACGGGGAACTCCGATGGGTGCAAGTCCGGGGAAAGGTCGTCGACGACGGGACACGAATGGTCGGGACTCACCGAGACATCACCGAGCGGATCGAACGAACGCAGGAACTCACGGAAACGAAACAGCGTCTCGAGGTTGCTCTGAAAGGAACCGACACGGGCGTCTGGGAGTGGGATATGGAAACCGACGAGGTGATCTGGACACTGCCGATGGAACAGGTCTTCGGGGTTGAGCCAGGCACGTTCGAGGGGACGTTCGACGCCTTTATTGATCGGGTTCACCCCGCGGACGTTCCCGCTCTCGAGGCGGCAATCGATGAGGCTGTCGAAACCGATGGTCATTTCGAGACGGCATATCGGATTCAGCGTGACGATGGTGAACGGCGCTGGGTCGAGGGACGTGGAGAAGTCCACAAAGTAGAGGACGGGACGAAGCGGATGGTCGGGATTGTGACCGATATCACCGAACGGAAAGAGAGCGAACGACATCTCGCCCGTAGGGAACACCAGTACCGCCAGCTCGTCAATCGTCTGCCCGCAGCCTACTACGCGTTCGACGAGGACTGGACGATAATCTACCACAACGAGGTATTTTCCGACCGGATGGATGTCAGTGACGAAGAGCTAGTTGGTGAGAACATCTGGGAGACGTTTCCCGACATTTCTGACTCCGTCGCCGAAGAGACATTCCGGGAGGTGATGCAAACGCGTGAACCCGCCTCTTGTGAGTACCACAACGAACAACGAGGGTACTGGGCGAAGTTGCAGGTCTATCCCTACGAAGGGGGGATTGCGGTCGTGTCCACAGATATCACCGAACGCAAAAAGACTCTCGAAGCGATTCTCGACTCCGCACCACTCGTGTTGTTCGCGCTCGATCAGGACGGCGTTATTACGAAATCCCGCGGGCGAGGGCTGGCGAAGCTCGGGTTCGAGCCTGACGAATTGGTTGGCGAATCGGTCTTCGATCTGTATGCAGACAACCAAGATGTCAGGGACGGACTCGAACGTGCACTGAACGGCGAAGAGTTTCGGACAAGCATGAATCTCGGGTCCGTCTTCTTCGAGACTCAGTATACGCCGGTCTTCGAGGACGGCGAACAGGCCGGTGTGATCGGCGTCTCCGTCGATGTTACGAAAACACAACGACAGCGCGAACAGCTCGAATTTTTCGATTCGATACTCAGACACGACGTCCTGAACGGGATGACGGTCATCAAAATGCGCGGAGAGCTCCTCGCGTCCACACTCGACGGTGACCAGCGGAGTCACGCTGAAACCATCGTGAAGTGGTGTGATCGAACAACCGAGATCACAAAACGCATTCAGCGAGTCGTAGAGGCGCTGACCACACCCCACGAACAGCTCGAACTGTATCCAGTCGATGTTTCCCAACTACTCGAACAGAAGATCGACGACCTCCAGAGTGCGTACCCAGATGCCGAGTTTGTCGGCGAGTTCGACGAAGGCATCGAGGTTCGGGCTGACGAGCTACTTGCTGATGTCTTCGGAAACATCCTCTCGAACAGCGTCAAACACAACGAGACAGACGGCCTTGCGGTGGAAACGACTCTTACCGTCAACGAGCAGTTTGTGCAGGTGCGAATCGCCGATAACGGGACTGGCGTCCCGGAGGAACGGAGGGAGTCTATCTTCCGGCGGGGCGAGACCACCCACGCAAAGGACTCCGGCTCCGGATTCGGCCTGTTCTTTGTCGATGCGATGGTCGAGAAATACAATGGACAAATCTGGGTTGAAGCGTCCGACGCGGGTGGCGCGTGTTTCGTCGTCGAACTACCCCGGCCAGAAGCACAGGCCGAAACAGCTGTGATTTGAAGACGACACTGACTCCCCGAGAACAAAGCCGTTGCAGCCAGAGAGCAACCGCGAGAATTCGAGGTCCCCGGCGTGTTGCTCGTCGTGGACGGGCCGGAGGTTCTCTGTTCAGTTACGGAAGGCGAACGTGTTGCCCGCGGTACAGCAGGTGAGTGAAATCCGAATGTGAGAGATCTTGGATGAGTGCTTTCCGGAGCGAGAAACTCGCGAGTCGGGGCTCGAAGGACCGCTCAGCTATCAGACTCGCCGGCGTCGGTCGGCGATTCGGGGAGCGGTATGTCAGGGAACAGCGAGATGAGACCGAACCGCGCCAAGATTCCCACGACCGCGAGAGCGGCGAGTATCACCCCCGACCCGCCGGAGAGCGCGACGCCGAGCGGGTCAGCGACCTCACTCACGCGTTGGAACCACGCTGGTCGGGCGGCAGCGTACAGCGCGAATCCGCCGGCGAACGCCGTCGCCACGACAACGAAGAGATAGTGGAGGGCGGCGGCGAGCGCCACACCGATCACGATTCCGATCCCGGCGACCAGCGCGGCCGGACGGTGTCCGGGGGCGATTCACCGGTCCTGCTCTCGTAGTACTCGTGCAGAGCAATCCCGAGGATGCCGCCGGCGAGCCACGATCCGAGCTGGCCGTCCAGAGTTGCGGTGATTCGGTCCGACAGTGACGAAGCTCCCTGTGGGTCCGGTGCAGTCCCCGGCGTGGCCGAGGCGGTACTGGAATCGGGCGAGTCAGCCTGTGTCGCCGCTGATTGGGTTCCGGGCTGAGTGCGCTTCGACTCGGAGTCGACCGACCGTCCCGACGGCGGGGTCGTTGGACTGTCGGTTCGCGGGACGGTTTTCGTACGGAAACGAGCGTGGTCGTGTTCAGGCGTCGTCGCCGTTTATTTCGCTGCGTAGCGTTTCGAGTTCGGCGATCCGTTCGGCGTGAGCGTTGTGCTGGTGGATCGATTCGTCGTTTGACTGTTTCATCGTCACGATAGCCTCGTCCGGCAGGTCGGGGAACTCCTCGACGACTCCCTCTGCCATCGACCGGACACAGTCCTCGACGAACTTCGCGTTCTGGTGGGACTGGTAGGTCATGTGGTCCTCGTCGGGGCGTTTGGCCATGTTGTAGATGCGGGCGCTCATCGAGTCGCGGGCGACCTCGATCAGATCGTGGAGGTCGACCTCCGGTGCGCCGGGGCTCTCGACGGCGAGCGTGGCGTGGCCGCGCTGGGAGTGACCCGCCTGCGGAGATTTTTCGAGGAACTGGTCGATAGTTTCGTCGTCGACGTTCAGCCCACGGAGCGTCTCGCGGGCACGACTCGCTGACATCCCCTGCGAACAGGGACAGACCGTCATCCCCGTGACGCGCGTCCCAATCTTCTCGGTCGTCTGCTCGTCGTCTTCGGTTGCGGTGGCGGCGGCGATGATATCGGCCGAGCTCTGGGTCGGGCGCCCGCTCTCGGGCGTCTCCTCTCTGATGACGTACTCGGCTTCCATCTGCACCTCGGCTTTCGTCGTGTAGTCGTGTTTGTCCAGCAGGCGTTCCGCCGTGTCTCCGCAGACATCTTCAACGCGGTAGGTGGGTTCGCTAACAGCCTCCTCGAGTGTCTCGTCGATGACTTCCATGTTGCGGCTCATGTCGGCGCCTTTCCGCCAAGACGGGAGATCGACGAAGACCTCGAACTCCGCCATGAGAATGATCGGCCGTTTCTCCGGGCGGGCGACCTTGACGAGTTTCTCGACGCCTGTGACACCGACGCGGTTGAGCCCAACGGTGACCTCGGGACTGGAGGCCTGCACGTCCGGCAATTGCTGACTCATCGGACAGTGTTATGGAAGAAACCGGGTTATTGCTTTCGATTCCGTCAACGTTGTTTCGGGAATCGAGCACAGAACTTTCGACCTGTTCGCTCCGCCGGACTCAGTCGCGAACATCGCCGAACGGGTCGACGGGAACAGCCGTCGGGCCGGAACTGCTCAAGCACAATTCATTTGCAACTCCCTCTCGAAAGTCAACCAATGGCAGAGTGTGATATCTGCGGCGACGAAGAGAGTATGCCGTACAACTGCCGCCACTGCGGCGGCACGTACTGCGGAGATCACCGCCTGCCCGAATCACACGATTGTCCGGGACTGGACAACTGGGAGCAGCACGGACCGGTCTTCGACAGCGGCTTCGAGAAAACCGTCAGCGGCGGCCGGTCCAACACCGGCATCGCCGACCGTCTCGGAATCGACACCGGTCCCGGGGGGGCGCTGGCGTATTTCCGGGGGAACATGACCTTCGTCTTTCTCGGCTTGATGTGGATCACATTCGTCCTGCAGTTGCTCGTCGACGCGGTGGCGGGCCGTGCTGCCGTGGAGACGCTGTTCGTCCTCTCACCCGAAAACCCCTTCTACGTCTGGACGTGGGTAACATCCGTCTTCGCACACGGCGGCGCCTTACACATCTTCGTCAACAGTCTCGTGATCTTCTTCTTCGGTCGGTTAGTCGAGCAGTACATCGGCTCGAAACAGTTTGCGGCGCTGTTTCTCGGCAGCGGGGTGCTCGCGGGCCTCGCACAGATCGCTCCGGCGGTGGTCGGCCTGGAGCCACTCGGCCCTGGCGTCGTCGGCGCCAGCGGCGCGGCATTGGCGTTGATGGGTGTGCTGACTATTATCAACCCCCAGCTAACGGTCTACCTCTACTTCATCATCCCGGCTCCGATCTGGGTGATTACGGGCGGGACGGTCGTTATCAGTGCGCTGTTTGTGGCTCTCGGTAACCCCGGCGCGTACGGAATTGCTCACGCGGCCCACCTCGTCGGTGTCCTCATCGGGCTGGCGTACGGCCAGCGAGTCAAAGACAGGGTTCGGATCCCGCAGCAGGTCCGCTTCGGCGGCGGCCCGGGCGGCCCGGGCGGCCCGGGCGGCCCCGGACGCGGCCGAGGTCCGTTCTGACCATGGAGTTAATCCGCCCCGAATTCCGTCCCGATCCGGCGCTCTCCCGCGAAGAGATGGAGACGCTCCAGCGAGAGATCGCCGCGGCGGCGACCTTTTCGGATGATCTCGCAATCGATCCGCTCGACCCACACGCGCTGGTCGCCGGCGTCGATCAGGGGTTTTCCGATGGGACGGCGACCAGCGCCGTCGTCGTCACCCGCGGCGAGACTGTCGTCGAGCGCACTCACGCGCGCGTCGAGACGGAAATCCCCTACATTCCGGGACTTCTGAGTTTCCGGGAGGGTGGAGCGATCCTCGCGGCGTTCGAGCGACTGGGGACCGATCCCGATATCGTGCTCTTTGACGGCAGCGGCCGGATTCATTTCCGAGAGGCCGGCCTCGCAACGCACATCGGCGTCATGCTCGACGTGCCGGCTGTCGGCGTCGCGAAGAACCTGCTCTGTGGCCGGCCCCGGGAGTCACTGGCCGATCCGCTGGCCGAGGGCACCCGCGTCGCCATCGAGGCCGACGAGAAAGTGACTGCACCCGACGGGACCGTGATCGGCTACGCCTTCCAGAGCAGACAGTACGACTCCGGGAACCAGTACATCAATCCGCTGTACGTCAGCCCCGGCCACCGCGTGAGCGCCGAGACGGCGACAGACATCGTCGGACGCTGCTGTGCGGGCTACAAACTGCCGGAGCCGACGCGACTGGCGGACTCGTACGCCGCGGAGATGAGCTAATCGGGCGACAACTGGAGCGACAGATGGCAGGTAATTAACTATGTTCCGCTCGTCCGGGCGAGTATGCCGAACAAGACGGTACTCATCACCGGTTGTTCTTCGGGAATCGGCCGGGCCAGCGCCGAGGCCTTTCTCGATGAGGAGTGGGAAGTCTACGCGACCGCACGCGACGAGTCCGATATCACCGACCTCGGCGATTCCGGCTGTCACACGGTCGGACTCGACGTGACGAGCGCCGAGGATATCGAGCGTGTCGTCAGCCGGATCGACGACGAAATGGGCCGACTCGACTGTCTGGTCAACAACGCCGGGTTCGCCCAGTACGGTCCCCTCGAAGATGTCTCGACGAAGCGCGTCCGCAACCAGTTCGACGTGAACGTCTTCGGGCCGCACCGTCTCACCCGAGCGGTGCTGCCGATGATGCGTGCACAGGAGGACGGGACCATCGTCAACGTCTCCAGCGTTTACGGCCGAATCTCGACGCCGGGCGCGGGGCCGTACGCGGGCTCGAAGTTCGCCTTAGAGGCGATGAGCGACTCGCTGCGAGCGGAGGTAGACGATCTGGGCATCGACGTGGTCGTCGTCCAGCCCGGACCGGTGACGACGGCGTTCAGCGACCGCGCCGAGTCCGAACTCGACGACCTCCCGCAGACCCGCGAGTACGGCTGGGTCTACGAGGCTATCGAGGACGCGACGACAACTTCGGACTCGCTGCCGTTCGCACTCGCGCCCGGGGAGGTCGCGACCGTGATCCACGACGCCGCCTCGCTCAGCGACCCGGAACCGCGGTATCCGGTCGGGCAGTTCGCCAAACTCTCGGCGTACACCCGATTCCTGCCGGATCGGTTGCGCGACGGGGTCTTCGGGTTCGTTCGGAAGCTGTTCTGAGGTCGGCAGCCGTCCGCGCTCTCGTCGGGGACGCCACGGGAGAGAACGTCCCTGACACCGGTTGCCGTCCAACGGTGGACGATCGGACAGCAGGAGGCCATCTCAAAAGCAGTCCGCCAAATGTTTATTGC
>JBLGCM010000015.1:0-10117 GCA_047617345.1 Natronomonas sp.
GGCCGAAGCGTCAGCGGGGACCAATTCAGGGCGGCAAGCGCCTGCGCGTTTTTGGCGCGGGCGCTTTCCTTTCCGTTTTCACGGCCAGTAGCCGCGACCACAGTCTTAAGTACGATTGCTCGAAAAAGAGGACAATGATCGAACCGGGCGAGCACGCGCCGTCGTTTACGCTCCCCGCGGTCCGGGACGGCGAGATCGTCGACCTCGATCTCGACTCAGTCCTCGGCAGCGAGGTCGTTATTCTGGCTTTCTATCCGGGCGATTTCAACCCGGCCTGTTCGGGGACAGAAACCGGTCTCGACGAACTCGATCTCTTCACCATGCAGAAAGACGTACAGGTGCTGGCGATTTCGGGCGATAGCGTCTACAGCCACCGCGCTTTCGCCGAGCAGTACGGCCTGCGCATGCCGCTTCTGTCCGATACCGACGGGACCGTCGCAGAGGCCTACGGCGTCAGCGCCGACGACGGTGCCGGCCACCTCGCGACACGCGCGGTGGTCGTCGTCGATCACGCCGAAACCGTCCAGTACACCTGGACGAGCGACAGATCCAGGGCGGTTCCGACGGCGGAGAAAATCAAGGATGCCGTCGAGGGAATCGGAAGCGGGGAGACCGCAGCATCGCGGTATCGGGTCGGCCATGCCCACTACGTGGAGGGCCGGCGGGCCTTTACCAGCGCGATGAAAGCCTACGAAAACAACGAGTGGATGATGGCCCAGGCGGATTTCGCACAGGCCTGCGAGGAGTTCGACGAGGCCGGCGAGGAGTTCAACACAGCCGTCAGGTTCGCAGAACGCGAGCAGACCCGCACGTATTTCGAGCACGCCGAGCAGAAGTCCGAGCTGCTGTGGCGGGCGGCCGACTGGCTCGCCGACTCCGCAAATGCCTTCGCCAGCGGCGAGGGCGCCGAGGGCGACTCGCTTCGCAGGGATGCGGAAGCGCCGCTCGAAACGGCGCGGGACCTCCACGACCCCCCCGACCCCGACGAGTTTCCGCCCGAACAGCACGAGGAGAACGAATCGCTCCATCCGCTGGCCGACGAGGGCGGACCCGCGGCGACACTCGACGCCGATATCGACGACCAGGTGACAGACACAGCGGCAGACAGCGAGTCGGCGGCCGGTCACCTCGACGAGCAGTCGGCCGAGGCGTCGGCGGGCGACCTGTCCCAGTCCGCGAACACCGAGCCGGGCGATCAGCCGGCCGTCCGGAGTGCATCCGACGCCGGAGAGCGCGCCCGCGAGGGGGCCAACAACGCGGCGGAAGCCAGCAGCGGGGACGAAGCAGCGACGATGATCGACGACGAAGAACTCGAAGAGATCACGGCCGAACTCGAAGCCCAGACCGAGACGGCGGAGTCGTCCGATCCCGAACCTGACGACGGTGCCGTCCCCGACGAACCGGAGGGAGACGATGCCGAATTCGATCTGACCGATCCGACCGAAGCGGACGAGGAGACAAGCAACGACGACAACGGCGATCACGGAGTGCCGGATTCGCTATGACGGGGACTCCGACCGACGGCGAGGAACTCGTCCGGGCGTACTACGAGAGTCTCGATACCGGCGCGTACGACCGCCTCGAGGAGTTGCTCACCCGGGGGTTCGTCCACGAACGACCGGAGATGACTCTCTCCGGTCGCGCGGAGTTCGTGGCGTTCATGCGTGACGAGCGGCCGAGAACCGACACCACGCATCCGATCGAGACGGTCTATCGGACGGCCGACCGAACGGAGTTCGCAGCGAACGGGCGACTCGTCGCCGACGGTGAGACGATCACCGGGTTCGTCGACCTCTTCACGATCACAGACGGGCGGATCGAACGGATCGAAACCTACGTCGACTGAGGAGAATACAACGATTCGAACCTCGAATGTCAACCCCGCTTTCGATACACAACTGAGCATCCAGAATGGCCCGTTTCGCCGGTCAAACGGGACACGAACGGCGGAAACCGCTGCGTCACACAAACATTTAAATACTAAGGGCAGCCAATCTCGCGTATAGATTCGTACTGATGGAGACACAGAGAGAGTGGGGGCCACCGGTTGCCGAGTTCCACGCCGCGGTGGCTGTCGGGTTGACGGTACTGTTCGCCGGGCTCGGACATCTGTATAGGCGGCGATTCCGGCGGGGATTGGTGTGGGCTGGACTGTTCGTCTGTACGCTCTTGTTGAGCAGCTACCCCGTCGCCACCCCGGATCTGTTCGTGGTGAGCGTGATCACGGGCGAACTCTCGGCGATGAACGTCGCCGTCCCCGGATCGATCATGCTGTTGTCGCTGGCCGATCTGTATCTGCTCGGCCGAGTCGGGACGGACGCTTGACTCACCCGCGTCGAGCGGTTCGTTTTTGCCCGGTCGGTGGATAGGACGACTGTGGAGTTACACGTCCGTTACGAGGGAAACGACGACCCTGACAAGTGCACGGCACGAAAGCTCGCGCGATTCGACCTCGCGGAGCTCCATCACTCGACACGGGCAACGCCGCCGGGAATCGTGCTCAACCCCTTCGCCGAGCAGGCCCTCTCGCCGGCCGATACGGACGCGCCGCGCCTCGTGGCGCTGGATTGCTCGTGGGAGACCGCACAGGAGGAGGCGTTCGACCTCGGCGGCAGCCAGCGGTCGCTGCCATTTCTCGTCGCCGGAAACCCGGTCAACTACGGCACGCCGTTCCAGTTGAACACCGTCGAGGCCTTTGCCGGCGCGCTGTGGATTCTCGGCGAACCAGCGCAGGCCGAGCGGATCCTCTCGAAGTTCCGATGGGGGCAAACCTTTCTGGATCTCAACGCCGAGCCACTGCGGCGGTACGCCGACTGTACGGACTCGGTCGACGTGCTCGACGTGCAGGACGATTATCTAGTCGAGGAGTGAGCGCCGTCGCCGAGAAGTGACTTAATCTTGATAATTACCGCGAGCACGAACCCGGCGACGGCACACAGGACCGCAAGCAGAAAGGCCGGCGTCGAGAGGGTCGCGGCGGTGTTCGAGCCGAAGAGAGCGAGGCTCAGCCCGCGGATTACGAAAGCGACGAGCGTGAGCGCGAACGCGCCGATCAGCAGGCGGACGAAGATATCCCGGCCGAGATCCATGCGATGTGTTCGTCCGCGCCGGCTAAAACACTGCGTTTCCGCCGCTATGAGAGTTCGCTGTGGGCACCGATCAGTGCCCCGGCGAGATCCAGTCCGTGGACCTCCGACTGGCGGTCGATGATCGACTCCCGGAATGTTGACTCCGAGATGACCGCATCCTCGAAGACGAGCGTCCGGTCAAGCGTCGAGTCGGTAACATGCGCCCCGTCCATGATGTGGACGTTCGCCCCGAGGTCCGTATTTTCGACGGTCGCGCCCGGCTCGACGATGTTCTCTCCGCCGAGTGCCCACGCGACAGCGTCGAGATACCCCTCGGGGGTGCCGATGTCGTACCACGCGCCGTCGAAGGTGAAAGCCCGGACCGGGCGGCGGTCCTGCAGCCACTGGATGAACCAGCCGGGCTCGTCGGGGTTGTTGTCTCCGGCGAGGTACTCCTCGAACTGAACGTCCTCGCTCGGGAACGCATAACAGGCAATCGAGACGAGCGAACTGGGCGGGTCGTCCGGTTTCTCCTCGAAAGACCGGACCCGGTCGCCGTCGACATCGATCACGCCGTACGCGCTGGCGTCGGCCAGCGTGCCGACGTCGTAGGCCGCGAGCGTCGACGTTTTCTCTTCCTCGTAGAAGTTCAGAAACTCAGAAATATCGAAGCTGATGAGGTTGTCGCCCGCGATGACGAGCAGATCCTCGCCCTCGATTCCCTCGCGGTCGACGAGCTGGGCGAGTGCGCCGACGACGCCGAACTTCTCGTCTTCGTCGATGGTCTCCTCGACGCTGAGTTGGGGTTTCTCGAATGGCGAGTCGGCGAGGTGCTCCGCGAAGGTGTCTGCGAACCGCTCGTTCGTGCTGAGATAGACGTCGTCGATGCGGTCGTCACTTTCCAACTCGGCGAGAATTCGGTCGATGACCGTCTGCTCGCCGACAGGGAGCAACATCTTCGGTCGGTGCCGGGTGATCGGCCACAAGCGTGTCGCGTACCCGCCGGCAAGCACGACTGCTTCCATATCCTGATTCTGCTGGCCCATCACCTATATCTCTTTCTTTTTGGCCGGCCAAAAAGAGGCCAATGCTCGCCGAGGGCGGAAAATACGCTCCTAGAATGCGGTTCCCTGGTCGGGGTGATACTCGCCGACGATCTGGGTCGCGGCAAGCACCGTCGCGTTCAGCGTGATAGCCGAGCCGAGTCGACTCTTCCGCGTCTCGGGAGCCATTCCGAGTTCGCTGTCGAGCGCCAGCAGTTTGAACCGGTAGTCGTGGGTCGTATCCGGCGGCGACGGGCCGCTGTACCCCTGTTCGACGAAGTCGTTGTATCCTTCGACGGCGTCGGCGTCCCACCCGCGGGGGATCGTGCCGATGTCCGGATCGATGTCCCAGGCGAGCCAGTGGTTCCAGACGTGGCCGCCGACCGGTACGGCATCGGGGTCGTCGACGATGAGAACGAGCGACTCCGCGTCCGACGGGACGCCCTCGATGGTGAGTTCGGGATTGTCGTTGTCGTTGACGTAGCCGACGAAATCGGGCATGCCCTCGCCGTCGTCGAAATCCGGACTGGATAATCCCAGTTCGCCCTGCTGTTCGATATCGCCGTTGAGCGGTGTGTCTGCCATACGTATCTCCTCCGTAACAACATGCGGTGGGATCCGCCAGCAGTAAAATGCTTGCTCTGACAGACGGTCACACACGGACAACCCTTAGTGAGAGTCGGCCGATCCCCCGTGTATGGATCTCGGAATCGACGGCAACACGGCACTGTGTACCGCAGCGAGCAGCGGACTCGGCCTCGCGAGCGCGACCGCCCTGGCGAGTGAGGGGGCCGACGTTGCGATCTGCGGTCGAACCGCGAGCCACCTTGATGACGCCGAACAGCAACTACAGGAGGCCGGTGACGGGGAGGTGCTCGCGGTCGAGACAGACATCACCGATCCGGCCCACGTCAGCGCGTTCGTCGAGGAGACCGCCGAGGAACTCGACGGCATCGACCACGTCGTCACCAGTGCCGGCGGCCCGCCGAGCGGTCCCTTCGCCGACATCGAGGACTCTGAGTGGTACGACGCTTACGACCTGCTCGTGATGAGCGCCGTCTGGACACTTCGTGAGACCCGACCGTATCTGGCGGAGAGTGACGCCGGTACTGCGGTTGCGATCACCTCCCGGTCGGTGCGGGAGGTGATCGACGATCTCGTGCTCTCGAACTCCGTCCGGCGGGCGGTGATCGGTCTCGTCAAGACGCTCTCGCGGGAGTTCGCGCCCGAGGTCCGGGTCAACGCCGTCCTCCCCGGTGCCCACGAGACCAGCCGAATCGAGAACCTGATCGAGGCGGCCGTCGACCGCGGCGAGTTCGACAGCTACGAGGCGGGCTACGAGGACTGGGCCGCCGACGTGCCGCTAGAGCGGATCGGCGACCCGGACGAACTCGGCGACGTGGTCGCGTTTCTGTCGAGCGAGCGCGCGAGCTACGTCACCGGGACGGCGTTGCCGGTCGACGGCGGATCGATGCGGAGCTGATCCAGTTTGTGACACGCGGTCGGTTCGGACTGAGCGGAGAGATTCGCGGCGGGACGATCAGAGGTCGTACGCGGTCACGGTCTCGCCGGACCACCGGACGAACGCGCCCTCGCCTGCGACCGCTGCTCGGATCGCGAACGGTCGATCCGCGGTCGCGAGCGTCTCGCCGGTTTCGGCGTCGAGCGCCCGAACGTCGTCGGCAGTCTCCATGACGACGACGCCGTCGTCGACCGCGGGCGGGCCGAACGGGTTCGACAGTTGGCCCAGGTTCTCTGTCCACTGCTCGGTCCCGCCGGGGGCGTCGAGCGCGTGAAGCGTCGATTCGTCCGATCGATCGGGAACGAAAACGGCGACACCGTCGGTGATGGCCACGTCGACGAACCCGGTGCTTTCGTGCGCGACCGTCTGGTCCCACAGTGTCTCGCCGTCGGCGGTGTCGTGTCCGTAGACTGTCCCCGCCTCCAGATCTCCGGTGTCGACGCCGATCAGCGTGCCGTTTTCGCTCTCGCCGCCGGGGCCGATCCGGGAGTCGACTCGCCACCGCTGCTCGCCAGTCTCGGAGTCGACACCGAACGCCTCGGTCGGGGAGACGAGCGCCGTGATATCCGCTCCGGGAACGACGTCGGTCTGTCGCGTGTCGTAGTCGGTGACGAACTCACCGGTGCCGCGTTCGTAAACCGTCGTTCCCGCGTTGGTGCTGACGAACACGAGATCGGCGGTCGCCCCCGCCCGGGCGAAGGTATCGAGCGAGCCGTCGACGGGTTCGCTGAAGCGAATCTCGCCGGACTCGCTGGCAACCTCGAACACCTCGCCGTCCGCGACGGCCACGACGCCGTCGTCGTCGGCAGAGACGGCAGTGAACTCCGAGTAGCCCTCCCGAACCCAGCGGCCGGTCCCGTCCGCGAGTTCGAGTGCCGCGAGGCCGCCGTCGTGGCCGACGAAGACCGCTCCGTCACCGATGGCCATATCGTCGTTTAGATTGACCGAGTCGACGGCAAGCTGTTCGCGCCAACGACGGTCCAGACGTGTGGTTTCCTCGCCCCCGTTCTCAGGCTCACCGTCCTCGTCTGTACCGGCCGGTTCGGGGTCCCCGTTCCCGTCGCCGAGTCCGAGGCAACCGGAACCTCCTCCGGCGGCGACCAGTGCAATGTACGTCCGGCGGCGCATATACTGAGACAGGACAGTACCGGTATACTAAAAGACACTGCCGAGCAGAGCGGTCTGCTCCGTCGGCTGGCGTCGTCACTCGCGGTCGCAGTCACGAATAAAAAGGCGTGGTCGAAATATGCGACTTAGTCGTCTGCGGGCGCGCCGGTGCCGTCGTCGTGCTGCTGTTTGACGTGCGTGAGCTTGCCGCCGTCGGCGAGGATCTCTCGCTCGCGCTCGGAGGCTTCGAGAATCCCCGTTGCTTCCCACTCGTCGTTGACGCGGATGGTGAACTCCTCCTGGCCGGAGGCGACAGCGTCGGCGACGTCGTCGACGATCTCGATGTCGTCGCCCTGGTCGATCTTCTCGTAGGTCTCCTCGTCGATCTCCAGCGGCAGCAGCCCGAAGTTGAACAGGTTCGCGCGGTGGATCCGGGCGAAACTCTGTGCGAGGACGCCCTCGATACCGAGGTACATCGGACAGAGCGCGGCGTGTTCACGCGAGGAGCCCTGACCGTAGTTCTCGCCGGCGACGAGGAAGCCGCCGTCGCTGTCGAGCGCGCGCTGTGCGAAGGTCTCGTCGACCCGGCTGAGCGTGAACTCCGACAGTTTCGGGATGTTCGACCGGTACATCAGGATGTCCTGGGTCGCAGGGATGATGTGGTCGGTCGTGATGTTGTCCTCCATCTTCAGGAGCGCTTCCCCTTCGAGGTGGGCGTCGAGGGGGTCTTTCAGCGGCACGTCGCCGATGTTCGGCCCCTTGACGAGTTCGTCGTCGACAGCGTTGTCTGGCTCGATGATGTCGTTCTCTGCGCCCTCGTAGGCCTCGGGGAGTTCGAGTCCGGGGGCTTCGAGATCGCCGAGCTCGTCGGCGAGATCGCGCGGATCGACGATTTCGCCTTTGATCGCGGCTGCGGTCGCCACTTCCGGCGAGCACAGATAGACGTTGTCGTCTTCGATACCCGAGCGGCCCTCGAAGTTCCGGTTGAACGTTCGCAGCGAGACGGAGTCGGAACCGGGGACGTGGCCGATCCCGATACAGGCACCGCAGGTGGCCTCGGAGAAGTTGACACCGGCTGCCATCATCTCCGCGGTCCAGCCCTGCCGGGCCAGCATCTCGCTGGATTTCTTGGAACCGGGCGCGACGATCATCTCCGTCGAGAGGTTGACCGAGCGACCTTCGAGCATCTTCGCGGCCGGGAGGATGTCGACGTAGCCGCCGTTGGTACAGGAACCGACGATAACCTGCTCGACGTCCTCACCCGCGGCCTCGCTGACCGGCACGACGTTGTCCGGCATCGACGGCTGGGCGATGAGCGGTTCGAGGTCGGAGAGGTCGATGGTGACCTGATCGTGGTACTCGGCGTCGTCGTCGGGCTGGAGTTTCTCGTACTCCTCGCCGCGGCCGACGCGTTCGAGGTAGTCTTTGGTCTGCTCGTCGGTCGGGAAGATCGACGAGGTGGCACCGAGTTCGGTACCCATGTTGGTGATCGTCATCCGCTCCGGCGCCGACAGCGTCTCGACGCCCGGACCGGTGTACTCGAAGATCTTGCCGACGCCGCCCTTGACCGAGAGTCGGCGCAGCATCTCGAGGATGATATCTTTGGCGGTCGCCCACTCGGGCAGCTCGCCTTCGAGTCGGACCTCGGTGATCTCCGGCATCTCGATGTAGTAGGATCCCCCTCCCATCGCGACTGCAACGTCGAGTCCCCCCGAACCGATGGCGAGCTGACCGAGCCCGCCCGGCGTCGGCGTGTGCGAGTCCGAACCCAGCAGCGTCTTGCCGGGCGCGGCGAAGTTCTCTCGGTGGACGTTGTGGCAGATACCGTTGCCGGGTCGCGAGAAGTACGCGCCGAAGGTACCGGCCGCAGATCGCAGGAAGCGGTGGTCGTCCGTGTTCTTGAAGTCGAACTGGTAGGTCTGGTGGTCACAGTACTGTGCGGCGAGTTCGGTCTGGACTTCGTCGAGGCCGAGTGCCTCGAACTGCAGCCAAACGAGCGTCCCGGTCGTGTCCTGTGTCAGGACCTGGTCGATCTCGATGCCGATCTCCTCACCGGGTTCGAGTTCACCCTCTGTGAGGTGGTCATCGAGGATCTTCTCCGTTAGTGTCTGTCCCATAGCGTGTGCATATCCACTATCCGTACGCATAAATCATGTTGTTCGTGCGTATTTAGCCACGCATGTTACCGATCTGCACAGCTACTCTGCCGGCAGAAACCGCTGAGCTCCGCAGACCGACAACGAGGTCCACGGCACCGGATCGGTGGAACCAGTAGTGTTTTGTGAGCCTGTTATCGATGGACAGGTATGTTCAAAAGTGGCGCGTTCGTCGCCGATCATCTCGGCGACCTCCGGGACGAGCAGATCCAGCCCAACGGCGTCGATCTGACGCTCGGGACAGCCTTCGAGCAAACGTCGGCGGGACGGATCGCCCGAGACGGGAAGACGGTCGGCGACCGACGGGAGCTCGATCCCGCGGGGGGAGCGTACTCACTCTCGGTCGGTGGATACATCGTCCGCTACGCCGAGCACATCCACATCCCCGAGGATCACGTCGGCTTCCTGTATCCGCGCTCGTCGCTTTTGCGCAACTCCTGTACGCTCGATACCGCGGTCTGGGACGCGGGCTACGAGGGCCGCGGCGAGGGACTGCTCGAAGTCCACCACGAGACCGAACTCGAACCCGGCGCGCGGATCGCACAGCTGGTGCTCGCCGACGCCGACCACGTCGGCGAGTACGACGGCAGTTACCAGCGGGAGAATCTCTGAATCCGGGTACCGGTCAGGTTCCGCGTCGACCCCGATCCGCGACGCGATCTCACGCCACTGTCCGTTCCCTAATGAATGGCATGAAATAACCGGCAGCATTCCTATATACACACCGCGTCAAGACCCGGTGCCGGGGTTGGGGGAGAGTAACCCGGACGTGCCTCTGACAATCCTGACCATTCCCCTCCAACCGGCATTTTCCGGACGACCAACCGCCATCGCCAGCGCGACTTCCGGCTGGGCAACTCCGTCCACGAGTCGCCGCGTCGCTGCCCGGGGAACGGATAAACCACCCGATATATTCGGGGTAGGGAGATTGGGGACTAGCGCGAGTACGTCCGGGTATGCCAGAAGCACGTCTCCAGATCACACTTCCAGAAGCGATCTGGATCGGTCAGTTGAGCCGACAGTATCCCGACGGGCGGTTCAGGATCCTCGCGGCGCTGTCAGACGGCGACGCGGGGGTCGGTCTCGCGGAGATTCACAGCACGAACCTCGACGAGTTGCTCGAAGACATGCGCGCCGCGGGGGATATCACCGACCTCGAGGTCCTGAACGACCCCGACGAGAACGCGCTGGTGCAGTTCGAGACCGAACAGCCGCTTTTGC
>JBLGCM010000016.1:0-9871 GCA_047617345.1 Natronomonas sp.
GACGATGGTCGTGTAGATGTCGGTCATCCGGTCCATCCGGTGGCCGAACATCGGCTCGGCCATCGCGTCGATCACGTCCTCGCGGACCTCGGTCGGGCCCGGCAGATACAGCGTCTTGTTCGGGTAATCGCCTGTATATTCCTGTTTTTTTGTCACGGAAACCACCTGCTCGTGTGGGCTACCCTGGGAGGTCGGAGGGTATGGTAGTTTTGATCCCGGACTCACCCCGGGCGTTCGCGCCAGCCGACGGTTGGCACGTCGAGGCGGAGCAAGAACGGAACCGCGACGACGGCGATCAGCACCTCGGCAAACCCGACCGCGAGAAACGCCGTCCCGAATCCCGCCGCGCCCGCGACGGTCGCGCCGCCGACGATTCCCGCCAGAAAGCCGAGGCTGCCGAAGACGTTGAACCCGCCCATCGCGACGCCGCGTTCGTCCTCGCCCGCGAGGTCGGTCACCAGCGCCATCGTCGCCGGCGCGACCAGCGCGCCCATCACTCCGACCAGCACCATCGCGACCGCGGCGGTCGGGACGGTCGGCGCGTAGAAGACGCTCACGATCGCGAGTCCGTAGGCCAGCGAACCCGCTGCGACCGGCAGGATTCGGCCGATCCGGTCCGAGAGTCGGCCGAGCGGGTACTGCAACAGCGCGAATGGGACGAAAAACGCCCCGAGCAACAGTCCGGTCCCCGCGGCGTCGAGACCGAGTTCAGACTGGAAGTATACCGTTCCCACGAGAGCAAAGAAGCCAGCGGTGAGTCGATCGACGAAGCCGAAGGCGAAGGGGACGGCGAGCGAGCGCCGCTCTCGGAGGGTTTCGAGCGCCGCGAGCGGTCGCCGCCCCGTGCCCGGTGTTCGATCTGTGGCGAACAGGACGAGTCCGCCGGCAGCGAACAGAGCGCCAGCGGCGACGTACAGCGGGACGAAGGGTCCGACGCCGTAGAGTTGGCCGCCCACGGGGGAACCGATTGCCGTCCCGAGTCCGATTGCCAACCCGGCGGTGCCCATGTTCCGGCCGTGACCGCCGTCGAGGTCCATCAGCGTCGTGATCGCAAGCGAGAAGGCTCCGATAGTGGCGACTCCCTGGAAGAACCGAACGAGGAGAACCGCCTCGTAGGGGACGGTCACGAGCCCGGGGACGACGGCGAGCGCGAGGTAGCCGGTCGCGCCGAGGGCCGCGCCGGCAGCGACCAGCGGCGTTCGTCGCCCGGTCGCGTCGCTCAGTGCACCCCAGAGGCCGGCACAGAGCACGAAGCCGACGAACTCGGCGGTCAGAAACCACTTGCCGGCCGAGAGAATCGCGCCGACATCGCCGCCCCACGCGGCGGGGCTGGCACCCAGCGCGACGACGAGATCCGGAATCCCGGGATAGAGCAACACCTGGGCGAACAGGACGGCGAAAACGACCGCACCGAGGACCAGTCGGTCGGAGTCAGCGGACTGCACGCTATCGAATACGTCCGCCGGCGACAAGCACCTGACGGTCGCTCACTTCGGGCGAACCAGCAAGAGCGCGTCCTCGCCGTCGTCGTAGTACTCCTCGATTGTTCGGCGGTGCTCGAAGCCGTGGCTCCGGTAGAGAGCGATCGCCCGCTCGTTGCTCTCCCGGACTTCGAGTTTGATCGCGTGGACCTGCTCGGCTTCGAGTCTGCTGATCGCCCGAGTGAGTAACAGCCTCCCGATCCCCTCCCCACGGGCCTGTTCCTGCACGGCGATGTCCTTGATGTGGCCCAGCGGAATCCCCTGATTCGAGACGACGTCGGCGATGATGTACCCCAGCACCGACTCGTCCATCGCGACGAAAAATCCCGGTTCGCCGAGATACTGCTCGAACGCACTGAACGGCCACGGCTGTGTGAACGAGTCGGTTTCGATCCGGTAGATTTCGAGGAGGTCGACACGCTCCGCCGGCCGAACGTCGACCCCCCGCTCCGTCGACGGTGCCGTCGTCACGGGCGAGTCTACGGTACGCCGGCGTATATGTGTGATGGCAGTTCGCACGGCGCGGCCGTCCGGCGGCGTCCGCTCGCCGCCGAACAGAAGTGGTTTCGCCCCCCGGCGCTTAGCCAGGCCATGGCCGAGTTCAACCTGCACGTTCGACTCGACGGGAGCGAAGAGACGGACCCGATGGCCGTCTACGGACCGTATGCGGAAGGATCCGACGATGTGACCGTCGAGGAGACCGACAAGATCGAATCTGCATCGGATCCGGACGTAGTCACCCCACCCGAGTTTCTCGAAATCGAGGGAATCGAGACGTTCGCCGACATCTACACGGATCTCGTCGATGATTCCCGCGTCGCCGATCTCTCTCTCCGAGGTCCAACAGCCGACCGGTTTCCGGTTCCGGTCCAGCATCACGCCCTCCAGCAGATCGGCGATCCGACGCTGTACGAGTTCCACGCCCTCGACGGACAGGTCACCCTCGTCGTCGCCGAAAGCGAGATGGAACTGAACAGACTCCACCAGGAAGTTCCGACTGCCGCCCTCGGCTAGTCCGGCAACCGCGGCTTCCGTCAGGACGCAAAGGTAATTGTGTTGTACCTCTCAAGTGGGTGTATGTCCGCGGAGTCCGGGGGGATCGCTGTTCTCTGCGTCGAGCCAGACGCGGAACGGGCGGATCGTACGGTTCGATTGCTCGAAGCGGCCGACGAGCGCCTTTCGGTCACAGCCGTCACGACAGCACAGGACGCGTTGGATCACCTCGACGCCGAACCGGTCGATTGTCTCTTGAGTAGCTACTCCCTCCCGGAAATCGATGGATTGCAGTTCCTACAGGCTTTCCGGGCTAATTACCCCGCGCTCCCCTGTATCCTGTACACGACGACCGCCTCGACGGAGGTTATCAGCGCGGCCCTCTCGGCGGATGTCTCCGATCATCTCGACAGACCGCAGCAACCGGACGACTACCGGCATCTCGCCGAGCGGATCCGGACAGTCGTCGACCGCGAGCGTGCTCGCCGGGCGGATCTGTCCGACCACGAACAGGCACAAGCCGTGCTCGAAGCCTCACCGGACGGGATCGTCGTCAGCGTCGGCCACGAACTCGTCTACGCGAACCCTGCCGCAGTCGACCTGTTCGGCGGCACGAAATCGGACCTGGTCGGTGCCGATCCCGTCTCGCTGACGGAGACCGAGTCGGCGCTCTGGGACCCTGAGACGGCACAGGCCGCCGGGACGCTCCTAACCAGACGCCGCGGGTCCTTTCCCGCGGCCGACGACGGCCGCGTCGATATCGAGCTGACGACGAACACGGTCAGCTGGGGCGGCGAGACGGGAATCGTCGCCGTGCTGCGTGCGGTCTCTGATCCGCTCGGGGCCGAGGCGGCGACGGGGCAGGCTCGGACGCATCTCGAAGGTATCGTCGACAGCGTCTCGGCGATGATCTTCCTGAAAGACGCAGCGGGTCGGTATCTGCTGATGAACAGCCGCTGTCGCGAACTGCTGGGGATCGACGATTCGACCAACGTCGTCGGACTGACCGACGAACAACTGTTCGACGAGGAGATGGCCGCCCGGATCGTCGCGGACGATACCGAGGTCTTCGAGAGCGGTGAGACGGTCGAATTCGAGGAGACGATTCCGACGACGGAGGGTGAGCGGACGTTTCTCACGCGGAAGACGCCGCTTTTCGACGACGGCGAACCGTACGCGATCTGCGGCGTCTCGTCCGACATCACGGCACAGCGGGGCCGCCAACACGCGCTCAGCGAACGGATCAAAGAGCTCTCGGCGGTCCACCGGGTCGTCGATCTGTTCGCTTCGGGCGAGAAATCGACGGCCGAGCTCCTCGAGCAGTTCGTCACCATGCTGCCCGGATCGTTCCAGTATCCCGACCGAACGGACGCCCGAGTCACCTACGGCGACCGGACTGTCGCGACCGAGAGATTCGAGACGGGACCGCAGCGGATCGAGGCCATCGGACGGACCCAGAGCGGGGCAGACGTTCGTGTCGAAGTCGTCTGCCGGCCCCCGGCCGGGGAAGACGACCCGTTTCTGCTCGAGGAGCGCAATCTGCTCGATACGCTGTCGAGTGTCGTCGCGGCTCACCTCGAACGCCGGTCATACATCGAGGAACTCCAGCGATACGAGACGACACTCCGTGCGCTGGGAGATCCCGTTTACGCGCTCGATGCGGACGGCTACTTCACCTTCGCCAACGATGCACTGCTCGACTGGACAGGCTACGACCGCGAGGAAATCCTCGGAGAACACGCCTCGTTCCTATTACCCGAGGAGGATGTCAAACGGGCTCGGTCCATCATCTACCAACTCCTCGCCGAGAGCGCTGACATCCAGACCATGCGATGGGAAATGAGGATGAAAACGGCTGATGGCGATCTGATCCCCGCAGAGAACCACATCGCGGTCCTCCCCGTCGGCGAGGAGGGATTTCGCGGTACCGCCGGCGTTATCCGCGATATTACCGAGCGGACGGAGCGCGAGCGGGAACTCCGACGGCGCAAGGATCTGCTCGTCCGGACCGAACATATGGCTGACGTCGGGGGCTGGGAACTCGATCTGGAAGCGGGCCAACTCTACTGGACCGAAGGCACGCGGCTGATCCACGAGGTTCCCGAGGGGTACGAGCCGACCCCGACCAAAGCCATCGAGTTTTTCCCCCCGGAGGACCGGACGACGCTCAACCAAGCGGTCGCGCAGTGCCGGGAGACCGGCGAGTCCTTCGATCACGAACTCCGGTTGATCACCGCCAAGGGCCGGGAACGCTGGATTCACATCCGCGGTGAAGCCGTCACTGAAAACGGGAACGAGAAGGTCCGAGGGACACTGCAGGATATCACCGAACTCCGAGAGAACGAACAACAACTCACCGTGCTCAATCGCGTCCTCCGGCACAACCTTCGGAACAATCTGAACGTCGTGACAGCAAACGCCGAGTTACTCCGCGAACAGCTCGAACGGCTCCGCCCCGCGATCCGTCCGGACGCTCGCGATTTCTCGGCTGCCACAGACGAGACTCAGAAGGCACTCGCTACCTTCCCGTTCGAGGACGCCCTCGACAACATCGAACGAATGGACACACAGGCGAGGGAACTGCTCGCTATCGCCGATAAATCGCGGGAGCTCGCCGGCGTGATCGACCAGATCGAACAGTCGGAAACGGTCGATCCCGAACTGATGTTGTCCTCACTCGTCGAGGAGTACCGACAACAGTACCCCGACGCGACGGTTCGACTCGACGCCGTCCCGACGCGGGTGGAGGTGAATCCCAAGTCAGTTCGCCTCGCCGTCGAAGAGTTACTCGAAAACGCGCTGAAACACGCCGGTCCGGAACCGGTCGTCGACATCGCCGTCGATCAACCCTCGGGGAACCGCGTCGAAATCACCATCGAAGACGACGGGCCGGGGATTCCCGAGATCGAACGACAAGCGCTGGAGCAAGGCGAAGAGACCGCGCTGAAACACTCCAGTGGGTTCGGTCTCTGGACGGTCAACTGGCTACTCGGCCGGACCGGCGGTGCAGTCACGATCGACGAAACCGAGACGGGGACGCTCGTTCGTGTTGATCTGCCGGCGGCCTGAACCCGACATTCATAAACCGCGCGGCGGAGTAGCGGGGATATGTTTCGTGCGATGCGTGCGGAGGTCGAGCAAGCGCTCACTGCGGCGCTCGACCAGCGCGGCTATCCGACTGACGATCTCGGTATCGAGGAGCCGCCGGAGGATCTCGACGCTGTGCTCGCTTCGAGTGTTGCCTTCCGGCTGGCCGGCGAGGCCGGCGCGCCGCCGCCGGCGGTCGCGGAGGAACTGACAGAAGAAATTGATCCCGGCCCCCACACCTACATCGGGCGCGTCGAAACTCGCGGCCCGTACGTCAACTTCTGGCCCAGCGAGCAGTACTTCGTCGAGACGCTCTCGGAGGCTCAGAACGACGGCTTCGGCGCACTTCCCGACCGCGAGACAAGCGTCGTCGTCGAACATACGAGCGCGAACCCGACCGGCCCGGTCCACGTCGGCCGCGCCCGCAATCCGATCATCGGCGACGCGCTCGCTCGCGTCCTCGATTACGCCGGCTACGACGTCGAACGACACTACTACGTCAACGATGCCGGCCGACAGATCGCCGTCTTCACCTGGGCGTACGACTTCTTCGACGAACCCGAACTGCCAGAACCCGAACGGGACTCGCCGGAGTACGAGATGGTCCGGTACTACCGGAAAGCAAACTCCTATCTCGAAGAAGAGGCCTCTGAAGGCGAGGTCGAGGCCGCCGAAGCCGAGATCCAGTCGATCATGCAGGGGCTTGAGGCCGGCGAGGAGTCGGCCTACGAGCGCGTCAGTGCGGTCGTCGATACCGTCCTCGGCGGGATGCGCGGGACGCTCGAACGCCTCCCCGCGGAGTTCGACGAGTTCGTCAAGGAGACGCGGTTCATGCGCGACGGCTCGACCGACGAGATAATCGACCGCCTGAAAGACACCGACTACGCCGTCTACGAGGACGAGGCCTGGCAACTCGATTTGCCCGACATCGACAAGAACCTCGTCTTCGTCCGCGGGGACGGCACCTCGCTCTACACGACGCGGGATCTGGCCCACCACGAGTGGAAATTCGAGCACTTCGACGAGGCGGTCACGGTGCTCGGCGAGGACCACGAACTACAGGCCCGGCAACTCCGTTCCGCGCTGGAAATCCTCGGCGACGACACCGACCGCCTCGGGACAGTCCACTACTCGTGGGTCACGCTGCCCGAAGGCGGGATGAGCACGCGAGAGGGCACCGGAATCGACCTCGACGACCTGCTGGACGAGGCCGTCTCCCGCGCACGCGCAGAGGTCGAGGACCGCCTGGAGGAGCGGATCCGTGGCGACGACCTCACAGAGGGGGACATCGAGCGCATCGCCCACCAGGTCGGCATCGGCGCGGTCCGGTACGACATCGTCTCGAAACAGCCAACCAAGGGTATCACCTTCGAGTGGGAGCGCGCGCTGGATTTCGAGGCCCAGAGCGCCCCCTACGTCCAGTACGTCCACGCCCGCGCGTCGGGGATCATCGCCGAGGCACACGAGGAGAGTGCCGTCGACCCCGAGGGAGTCGATGTCGGCCTCGATGTGAGTGACCTCCCCACGGATGCCGAACGAGCCCTCCTGCGAGAGATCGCCCGCTTCCCGGCAGTGATCGAGGAGGCGGCAGACGATCTGCAGCCGCACGTCGTCGCGACCTATACCCGCGATCTGGCCGAGGCGTTCAACACCTTCTACCGGGAGTGCCCGGTGCTCGACGCCGATGCCGACACCCGGGAGGCCCGACTCGCCCTCGTCGTCGCCGCTCGACATGCTGTTGGGAACGCACTGGACGTGATCGGTGTCGCCGCGCCGGACTCGATGTAAACGAGTCGTAGGTCGGGAGCGAGCGTTTGCGCCCATCTCCCGGCTGTCTGAGACGTGTCTACCGGCTGGCGGGCGGAGACCCCCTCTCGCGACTCGGAAATGGCAGGTCAACAGGTACTTACAGCAGACCGGCCAAATAGCGACAATGAGCGAGTCCGAGCACGAGCAGACGGACAAACAAAAATACGAGTTCCAGAAGGTAATCGAAGAACTCAAAGATTACCGCGGCTCCGGGACACAACTCGTCACGATCTACGTTCCGGAGGACCGGCAGATCAGCGATGTCGTCGCACACGTCACGCAGGAACACTCCGAAGCGAGCAATATCAAATCCAAGGGGACCCGAACGAACGTCCAAGACGCGCTGAAAAGCATCAAAGACCGGCTCAAATACTACGGGAACACGCCGCCGGAAAACGGGATGGTCCTCTTCTCGGGGGCCGTCGACGACGGCGGCGGGCAGACGAAGATGATCACCCGCGTCTTGGAGAGTCCGCCCCAGCCAATCGAGTCGTTTCGCTATCACTGTGACGCGGAGTTTCTGACCGAACCGCTGGCGGAGATGATGGGTGACAAGGGCCTGTTTGGCCTGATCGTCCTCGACCGCCGCGAGGCGAACGTCGGCTGGTTACGGGGAAAACGCGTCGAGCCAGTCAAATCCGCCACCTCGCTCGTGCCGGGCAAACAGCGGAAAGGTGGCCAGTCCGCCCAGCGATTCGCTCGCCTGCGACTCGAAGCCATCGACAACTTCTACCAGGAAGTCGCCGGAATGGCGAACGATTTGTTCGTCGACCAGCGCCACGAGATGGACGGCGTCCTCGTCGGCGGCCCCTCGCCGACCAAAGACGAATTTCTCGACGGCGATTATCTCCACCACGAACTGCAGGAGATGGTCCTCGGGAAGTTCGACGTGGCCTACACCGACGAATCCGGGCTGTACGACCTCGTCGACGCCGCGGACGAGGTGCTTGCCGAACACGAAGTGCTCGAAGACAAACAGACGATGGAGCGGTTTTTCGAGCAACTCCACGACGGCAACAAGGCCACCTACGGGTTCGGCGCGACTCGGGAGAACCTGATGATGGGGGCCGTCGAGACCCTGCTCATCAGCGAGGATCTGCGGAAGGACGTCGTCGCCTACGAGTGTCCCAACGGCCACGACGAGTACGAGTTCCTCGACCGGACCGAAGACACACCGACACACCAGTGTTCGCGCTGTGGCGAGACCGTCGAAGAGGGCGAGCGCGAGGACGCTATCGATCACCTGATGGAACTGGCCGACCAGCGCGGCAGCGAGACGATGTTCATCTCGACCGACTTCGAGAAAGGCGAACAGCTGTTGACCGCCTTTGGCGGCGTCGCGGGACTGCTGCGGTACTCCACCGGCGTCTAAGGATCTCTCTTCGAGAAACGCAGGCCATACACTCAAAACATCTCGTCGCGTAGCGGTGCGTATGCAACTGACAACGCGCTCCAGATTCGGGCTGGCCGCCGTCCTCGTCGTGCTGGGAGCGGTCGCGAGCCTGCTGAGCGCACCGGAGTTGCCCGCGGAACTGGTGACGAGATGGGACGGGGCCGGGGAGCCGAACGGGACGCTTCCGAAAACCGCAGCGCTGGCGCTGATGCCGGCGCTGAGTGCTGGCTTGATCGCTCTCTTTGCCCTGCTTCCGCGAATCGACCCGCTCGGCGAGAACATCCGGTCCTTTCGGGCCCACTACGACTGGTTCGTCGTCGTGTTTACTGCGTTTCTCTCCGCTACCCATGTCGGTGTCATTGCCTACAATCTCGGCTACGAGTTCGATTTCGCCCTCATTCTCCTCGCGGGGATGGCCGCCCTGTTCTACTACATCGGGGTCGTCCTCGATCACGCCGAGCGCAACTGGTTCGTCGGGATCCGGACGCCCTGGACGCTCAGTAGCGACGAGGTCTGGGACCGGACGCACAACCTCGGGGCAACACTGTTCAAACTCACCGCGGTTGTCTCGGCGGGTGGGCTGTTGCTCGGTGATCTTGCAATCTTTGTCTTCCTCGGGGCCACTCTTGTCACCGCGGTCACCACTGTGGTCTATTCTTACTACTGTTACCGACAGCTCGACGGTGGGGACGTTGCGGCCGCGGGCTAAAGCAACTGTTCGAGCTGTCTGCGTCGCCCGGATAGATCGAGATCAGTCTCGATATCGGGGTCTGCCGCCAGTCGGTCCAGCGCGAGTAGCGGATCGGTTCCGGCGCGTTCGACGGCACCGAGCAACTCGGTGATCTCGCTGCGGTACAGCGCGAGGTTTTCGAGCAAGCCGAGCAACAGCGCAAGCGGCACTGCCGCGTCGCCCGACGGAAAACTGTCGCTGACACGCTCGAAGTCGGGGTCCGCGGCGGGTTCGGTCGCGGGCTGGACGGCGAGACAGCGGCTACACAGCGCGACCGCGGATTCCTCGCCGGGCAGGTAGGGGCTGTACTCTGCCGGGACAGCGAAGCTGACCGTCGCCGCCGAACACTCCTGACACTCCATACGCTCCCTTCGGCGG
>JBLGCM010000017.1:0-9540 GCA_047617345.1 Natronomonas sp.
CGGCGTCGATCCCGCGGGGGTAATCGAGTTGTGCCTCCGCCAGTTCCGAGAGAGCAGACTCCGGAAGCGACACGGACAGCGCAGCCGTGCCGTCGACGCCGGGGCCCGACAGGGTCACCGTCGTCGTTTCAGCCTCGCCGGTTGCGACCGTCCCGACCCGGTAGACGACGGTCGCGCCGTCGCTGGGTTCGGCGAGCGAGCCGCGTTTGCACTCCCGGACGTCCACGTCCGTGTGCTCGCGCACGTGGACGATATCGGCACGCTCTGGGTCGGCCGAGTCGAGTCGGCCCCGCCCTGAAAGCGCGCTCCGAAGCGTCTCGTCGTCGGTCGAAACCCTCACCTCGTGGTCGACGAGCGTGGAGATCACGGCGTGATCCGCGGGGGCCGGGACCTCCTGGACCGTTCCGGGCCGACTCATCGCGTCGAGGAGCCCGTCGAACGTCCGGCGCGTGTCGTGGACCGGGTCGATGCCGAGGGCTCTCACTGCTGGTCCTCCATCGTCTCGAACTCCACGGCGGTGTGTTTGCTCTCGGCCCACTCCCGGCGGCGCCGTTCGCGCGTTCGAGCCTCGGTCTCTTCAAGTGCCTCGACGATTGTTGGCGTCAGTTCGTGATCAGCGGCCACAGCCGCGTCGACGATAGCCCCCGAGAGCGCGGCACGTTCTGTCTTGCCGGGGATCATCGCGAACCCGCGTGTCTCTGCGAGTTCTACTTCGGCCGGCGTGACGAGCACCTCGCCGAGGTTGAACGGCCGGCGTTCGACCGGTTCCCGAACCTGCTGCATCAACAGTTGCGGTCGGGGCTCCTGTCGGATCGACAGGGGCGGGTCGTCTTCGAGGACTTCGTTCGCGAACCCCGCAAGTGTCGATTCCTCACAGGCAGCGATCAGTTCGAATCGGTCAGATCTATCGTGTGGATCAGCCATGCACTCGGCCGAAACACGCCATAGCGGCTGCATAAGGCTTCGCTCGGTACTCTCTATGGATCGTTGGCCGTCGGGGTTGTCCCCACCCACCACCGAAACGAGTATAGACTCGTCTGTACTTCGAGAGCCGGGTGCCGGTGGTATCCGCGTCGATGAGAGGGCGACACGGAGCCTTCGGACTCTCCCCACTCAACTGTTATCCGGTCTGTTTTCCAGAGTCCAGTTGATGTCAGACGAGTCGAGAGACACGCGCTCCGATGTATCGACACCAGCCGGCGACAGTCTGCCCGATTCCATCAGTCGGCGTGGCTTCATCGCTGGCGGCGCGGCGACCGCCGCCGCGGTGGGTCTCGCGGGCTGTGGCGGTGTCCTCGGTGGAAGCGAAGACGGAAACGTCGTCACGATGCTGCTGACACCCGGAACACCGGCAGACGCTCGGCGCAGGTACAAACCCGTCCAGAACCTCCTCAACGCCGAGATCGACGGCGCCGAGTTCGAGATGGAAGTCCCGACAGACTACTCGGCAATTCTCCCGGCGCTCGACAGTGAACAGGCCGAAATCGGGATGGACGACGTGACGGTGCTGGCGAACCCGGATATGATGGACATCTACGGGACGACCGTGACCGGCGGATCGGCCTTCTACTTCTCGATGATGCTCGTCCAACCGGGCTCTAGCATCGACGAACGGACCGACGTCGAGGGCCAGACGTGGGCGTTCGCCGACCGACTCTCGACCAGCGGATCGATCTTCGCGCTGTACACGCTCCAGGAGGCCGGCCTCGACATCGGCGGCGCACCGAAAGAAGACCCGGTCGATTTCGATGCGAGTTTCACCGACCACGATCAGGCCCTTCAGCGACTCGGCAACGGACAGGCCGATGGGGCAACCACCTGGGGTGGTAACGGGATCCCCCATCTGCCCGAGGACACTGATGTGCCAGACCGCGTCGAAGAACAGAGTTCCTTCCTGGAGACGATGGGCACCGAAACGCCGCAGTTCGAGCCGATCTGGTGGTCGTTTCCGATCCCGAAACAGCCGATGTACGCCCGGAAAAGCTGGGACTCCGACGTGAAATCTGAAGTCGGAGAAGTGCTTCGGGGCTCCACGCAAGACCAGATCGAACAGCACTATCCGGACGATTACAACGAAGACGAGCTTCCGTTCACAACACTCAACGACACGTCGATAGACGATTACCAGCCGATTATCGACCGGATGAACGCAGTGGGTATCGAGCCCGGCGCATAGCGCATACAGTCCAATGAGTACACTCAACGTCGAAAACGTGTCGAAGCAGTACGGGGACGTGACCGCGCTCGAAGACGTATCCTTCGAGATCGAAGACGAGTTCGTCGTCCTCCTCGGAGAGTCGGGAGCGGGGAAGTCGACGCTGCTGCGGTGTGTCAACGGGCTCACCGAACCGACCGAGGGATCGATCACCCTCGACGGCGAGGATATCACGGGCTCGCAGACGGACATCGGGATGATCTTCCAGCAGCACAACCTCGTCGAGGGCGTCTCGGCGTACCTCAACGCGCTCACGGGCTCGCTTAGCCGCGTCTCGATGCTTCGGAGCATGCTCCAGTGGCAGTCCCAGGAGGACAAGGTCCGAGCCCTAGAGGCGCTCGAAACCGTCGGTCTGCTCGAAGAGAGCCACCAGAAAGTCTCGCAGATGTCCGGCGGTCAACAGCAGCGCGTCGGTATCGCCCGCGCGCTCGTCCAGGACCCGCGATTGTTGCTCGCCGACGAGCCAGTCGCGAGTCTTGACCCCTCCAGTGCGGAGTCGGTGATGGGCTACCTCCGCAAGGCCGCCACGGAACACAGCGTGACCGCACTCGTGAGCCTCCATCAGGTAAACGTCGCCGCACACTTCGGCGACCGGTTCATCGGACTGCGCGAGGGAGAGAAACTGTTCGACGTGGGCCGTGGCGAACTCACCCCGGAACTGATCGACGACCTCTACGGGAGCGTCGAAACCGTCAGCCTCGCCGAGCAGGCGAGTGAATCCGCGGGCGGACAGAATGAGACAGTCGCGCCTGTCGATATCGAGCAGGGGATCGAAGCATGAGCGCGCCGCCGTCGAAGGGTGATTCGCTTGCGGCCTACTTCGGCTTCGACGAGATCGGCGAGTCGCCGGCCGAACAGAAACTACAGGACATGAAGCGCCGCAAGACCAAACGGCGTCTCCTGACTCTTGGCGGGATTGTTCTCACCTATCTCCTCTTCTTTGCCAGCCTCCAGATAATCGAGTTCAGGCTGGCCGAACTGGTCGGTCAACTCGATCAGTTCTACGAGGCGCTGCTCGAGTACTTCCCACCGACGACGTACTTCGGGATCCCGTTCGTCGACCTGGGTGCGTACTGGAGTTTCATCATCGAGGAGAACTTGATCCTCTCGATTGAAGGGGGTCGAATTGTCTGGGGCGCGACGTTCGTCACGATGGCTGTCGCGTTCGCTGGAACCGTACTCGGTCTCCCGCTGGCGCTGTTTTTCGGCGTGATGTCCAGCGAACGGGTCGTCCCCTACCCGTTCAACTTCCTCTTCCGCGGGACGATGAGTCTCATCCGCGCGATTCCGGGCCTAGTGTGGTTCCTGATCCTCATTCCGCTAGCGGGTGTCACTCCGTTTACCGGCGCCTTAGCGATCATGGTCGACACGACCGGCTATCTCGGGCGACTCTTTACCGACGAACTCGAAGAGATCGAGGACGGGCCAATCGAGGGGATTCGGTCGACCGGCGCGAGCAGTTCACAGATCGTCACCTTCGGGATGTTGAGTCAGGTGTTCCGGCAGTTCATCGCCTGGATCGCCTTCGATCTCGAACACAACGTCCGGGCTGCAATCGGGCTTGGAATCATCGGCGCCGGCGGACTCGGACTCGAGTTGTACGTCCAGCGACAGACGTTCAACTACACGGAGATGATGGCCTGTATTATCCTCATCTTCCTGCTGGCGGCCTCCGTCGAGTTGGCCAGCCAGCGTATCCGGTCGGCGCTCCGTGAGGGCGACGATGTCGAGAAATCCGGGCTCCTCGAATCACTCGCCAACGCCCCGAAAAACATCCTCAGTTCGACGATGGGCCGACGCTGAATGGTCTACTACGAGAGCTACGGCCCCGACCGGACACGCACGCTCGGTCCGGAACCGACCGTTCACGAGCCAGTCTCGATCACTGAAAGTGAAATCGGGGCGTGGACCGAAATCCGCCCGCACACGCGGGTAAACGAGTCCACAATCGGCGATTTCACATACCTGATGGAGCGCGTTCAGTTGGACTACGCCACCACCGGGAAATTCGGCAGTGTCGCCGCCGGTGCCAGACTTGGACCGACAAACCACCCGATTGACCGCCCGAGTTCCCATCACTTCACGTACCGGGCAGAACAGTACGATCTGGGCGAGGACGACGAGTCGATCTTCGAGTGGCGTGCCGAGCAGCCCGTGACGGTCGGCCACGACGTGTGGATCGGTCACGGTGCAATCGTCCTCCCAGGAGTCACGGTCGGAAACGGCGCAGTCGTCGGTGCGGGCGCGGTCGTAACCGAGGACGCGGACCCGTACACCGTCGTCGCCGGCGTGCCGGCTGAACCGATCCGCCGACGGTGTTCGGAGTCAGTCGCCAGGCGTATCGAAGCGACCGAGTGGTGGGACTGGGATCACGACACGCTCGCTTCGCGACTCGAAGCCTTTCGTGATCTGGAGACGTTTCTCGACCGGTACGCACCAGCGAATATCGATCAGTCAGCCTGAGGACCCCCCGGTATGAAACCTCTTCGTTCACGATGAATCGAGCAGAACAGATACTGCGGGTCGTCGGGCCAACGCTCGGTTTGGTGGGGTTAGCCTTATCGTGGCCGAGTGATATCGACGTATTCGTCGCGGTTGGGAAGTTGCTGTTGGTGGTTGGGGCGGTTGTCCTGTTTCTCTACGCGGTTTTCAACGTTGTCGAGGACCTCTCAGACTCGGCGTAGCGGGGTCACGCGGATGTTTGTCGAGATTGTCGACACCGCTTTCCAGCCCCACCGTTCTCGCCCGCATCGGTGTTTCCGCTCTCGATCACGATACCGCTCAAATCTCGGTGTGATCCGGCCGAAGTCCGGAGTGGAGTTGCACCGCCAGCTCCGCGGCGTCGACCCAATAGTAGATCGCGCGTTCGAGCGCGCGAGTGATCGAGGCCAGGTAGCCGTATATCTCGGGATCGTAGGCTGTCACCAACTCGAACAGTTCGTTCAGATCTCGGTGGACCGTTTCCTCCGTTTCACGGAGTTGCTCGTGGACTGCGAGTTCGCAGTCGAACATGATCTGACAGAAGTACTCGTTGATCTGTGTCCCAGACGCAAAGATATCGGCCATCCGGTCGCTGACGATTCCGGTTGCGGCCATCTCTTCGGCCTCGACTACATCGGCGATGAAACAGGCCCGGTCGCCGACGATTTCGAGGTTCGTCGCGATAGTAGAAAGGTCCGAGGCGATCCGATTCCCCGGCCAGTCCGTCGTCAGCGTGTACGATTTGAGTTCGGAGAGCACCGCCGAATAGCGCTCATTGGTGAGCGATTCGAGCGTCGCAGCAGATGGGTCAACCTCCTCGTTCATAAAGGCCGCCCGGGCGGCGTCGTACTGCTGTGTTGTTGCTGACTCCAATCGATCGAGCAGTTTCATCACCGCTGTTCCGCAGTGTTCGGTTTCACTCCCCGAATCCGAGAGGGTCGAGATGCGTTCCGAACTCTCGTACAGCGCCGAGTCGTCGACGACGTAGCTCTTTTTGATTACGTTCTCGGTTTTGAGTTCCTGTAACAACTCCGAGAGGTACTGTTCGGAGAGGCCGACCGTCTCCGCCAGTTCTGTCTTTGTCTTGGGCGCGGTCCGATCGATGGCCTCGACGACCTGTGCTCTTGTTGCGTCACGACCGTGCTGACCCGCTGTCAGCGAACGCTGGTACGTTCGGCGGGACATACTCGCCAATCGCGTTAGCCCCTGTTAGCAGTGGTCCATAGATTGTCCGGACGGCTATGTAGAGTCAGAGCACCATCCGCCTGTTCGTGACCGAGCCAAGCCACTGATAGTGATTGCTGTGGCTCGTTACCGCCGGGCAGTCGGAGATCGTCGGACTGGCCGCTCGATACCCCGAACTCTCCAGAGAACGCTGGAAGTACTCACAGCAGCCACGACGAGACGGCACGTATGAATATACGCTGCTATTTATATGAACGGACCGATCATATAAAATAACACATTTAACTGGCGCATCGCGGTTCCTGTATGGAAACACGAAAGGTTCAGCTGTCCGGCGGGACCACCTATACTATCTCCCTACCGAAGTCCTGGGCCCGGGAACACAGTATCGAGGCGGGATCGACGCTCACCCTGTACCCGAACGGCGACGGATCGTTGCTGATCGAAGCGAAAACAGATCGGTCAGTCGAAGCGCGGACAACGACAGTCGATGTCTCGACGGATTCGGACGATGCTGTCCGACAGCGAATCCGTGCGTTCCACGCTGTCGGGTTCGACGAAGTCACACTGCTGGACAGAGCCGGCCACTCGACGGACCGGCGTAGTGTTATCGAGGACTCACTCACAGGGCTGTCTGGATTCGAGATGCTGGAGGCAGGAGACACCAGGATCCGGTTGACAAATCTGATCGACGCTGACAATGTCGATGTGCGAAAATCCACACTCCGGCTCCGCCTCGTCGTCCTCGGGATGCATCGTGACGCCGTGACAGCAGTATTGAACGACGACGAAACCCTCGCCAGGCGAGTCATCGACCGCGAGAGCGAGGCGGATAAGCTGTTCGCAATGGTTACTCGGCACTTCCGGCGGGCACTGAGCGATCTGCAAGAGGTCGAGAAACTCGAGACCAGCCGCGACGAACTGTTCGAGTACTATTACATGAGTCGACAGTTCGAGCGGATCGCTGACCACGCCGAGAAGATCTCCCAGTTTACGCTCGATCCCGAGGTGACCGTTCCAGCCGATGTTGGGGAGCGTATCGAGACACTCGCCTCGCGCTCGAGACACGTTATCGACACCGCCGCTGACGTGATTCTCGCCGACGGCGGCTTCGATAGCGCTCTCGATGCCCTCGCCGAACGAGACGCCCTACGGACAGAAAGCGGCGACCTCGACAAGGAACTGTACGCACACGAAGATCCAGTAGAGGCGTACGTCGTGGGTCTCATACTCGACAGCATTCGCCGAACTGCCGAATACGGCGCGAATGTCGCGGAGATCGGTATCGAGCAAGTCGCACGGAAATCTGAGACACCCAACTGACTCAGCGTTGGCTGACGACAGGATGTGAACCTCTCTCAGAGGGGGGCTCTTTCAGGGCGCGCGAGAATACACCACCACAGACGTAGTCGAGACGCGCCGGACAGCGGGTCCGACTCCGGCCCAGGACCGAGTCACTTCCCGGTGTGAATCTCGAAGCGCGCACCGCCGGCCTCGCTGTCAGTCACCGTCACCGTCCATCCGTGACCGTTAGCAATCCGTTCGACGATAGCGAGCCCGAGGCCCGTCCCTTCGTCGGCGGTCGTATACCCCTGTTCGAGGACTGCCTCGCGGTCGGCAGGAGGGATACCAGGACCGTCGTCGGCCACGTAAAAACCGTCCGAAAACGCGCCAATCCGGATCGTCACGCCACGATCGTCGGCTCGGTCCGGTTCGGACTCGGGCGGCAATCGGCTGCTCTGCCCGGAGCCGTCGTTGATCGCCACACCGGCATCTTCGGGGTCACTGTGTTCGACTGCATTCGTCAGGAGGTTCTCGAGTAGTTGTTGCAACCGTCCACGATCCGCGTCGATCACCGTCGAGGAGTCGACGACGAGTTCTCCGTGGTGGGATTCGACTGTCCCCCAGGCGTCTCGACTCACACTCGCCAGTTCGACCGCGCCCATCTCGCCAACCTGGTTGCCCTCTCTGGCGAGTGCTTCCAGATCGTCGATCAGCGACTGCACCCGGTCGGACGCCTCGTAGATATCTTCGGTATGAGAGGTATCCTCCGTGATCTCGATCAACCGCGCCTTGTTCTCGATGACCCCCAGCGGTGTCGCCACGTCGTGGGAGACGACCCGCGCGAACTCGTCCAGGAGTTCGTTTTTCCGTTCGAGTTCGTCCTCGCGGTGCTTGCGCTGGGTGATGTCACGACACGAGACGACGATCCCCTCGATAAGCGGGTCGTCGAGGTGGTTGCTTCCTTGGGCCTCCACCCAGCGGTACCCGCCGTCGGTTCGGACACGGTACTCGACAGTCGGTTCCGCGTCCGGGTTGTCGAGCACCTCCTCGAACGCCGTCCGGACTGCCTGCCGGTCGTCCGGATGGACGAACGTGAGCATATGCCGGTCGTCGTCCACATCGAACCGATCGCGGTCTATCGCACCCCTGTAGCGGTTGACGCCGGCGGACGCGTACTTGATCGTGCCGGATGGCGAGCAGACGAGCGCGTAATCCCCAAGCCGGTCGAGAATACGCTGATAGCGCTCTTTGGCCTCTTCGAGGGCGTCTTCGCGTTCTCTGCGCTCTGTGACGTCCCGGATCGTCACCATCACACCATCGATGAGAGGGTCGTCCAGATAGTTGCTCCCGCGGGCCTCCGTCCACCGGTACTCGCCGCCCCGTGCCCGAATCCTGTATTCGGTTTCCTTGTCCGTATCGGGGTTCGACAGCATCTCCGAAAACACCGATTTCACGCGCTCTCGATCCGACGGGTGGATCAGCTCGAAAGCATCCATCCCGGTCAGTTCGTCGGGGCTGTAGCCGAGTGTCGCCTCCACGCCCGGCGAAATGTAGTCGATGGTGCCGTCTGCTGCACAGATGAGGACGTAATCGGAGGACCGATCCAGGATCCGGTGATAGCGCTCTTTCGCGCGTTCCAGTTCCTGCTCGCGCCGCTTCCGTTCCGTAATGTCGATACTCGCCGTGTACACCCGTGAGTAGTCGTCGCGCTGGCTCTGTGGGACGTTGATTTCGAGGATTTCGTGGCGACGTTCACCCGTGTCCAGCTGCCGGGCCTCACACTCGCGTCGGAACGTTGTCTTGCCATCGAGGAGGGCCGCCCACATCTCGGCCATCCCGCGGATCGACTTCTCTGTAAGGAGGCGGTCGAGATTGGCCTCAAGTTCCGCCTCAGACTCCACGCCAAAGAAGTCGAGCGCTCGCCGATTGGCTTCCAGTACGTCTACGCGATCGAAGATTTGACCGAGTTTCTCGGGGTGAGTATCGAGGTACGCGCGGAAATCGTCGATGTCCGCAGCCAGTTTTTCGACGTAGGTCATCGCCTCCGAGAAGTCCTGCTCCCAGAGGACCAGTTGGTCGCTCTCGAACAGCGCATGATAACCGTCCCTGCTTCGTTCCAGTTCCCGCGCTCGGTCTCTGGATGCCGTGATCTCGTCGAGCCGAACGACCCGCCCCTGCGACCCATCTTCCGCATCATCGATGTGGGCGCCCGTCAGCTCGAAGACGCGCTCGGTTCCATCGACAGTGACGGTGCAGGTGGTTCCGCCGAGAGTGCCACTGGCAATATCGTCAGCAAGAGCGGGGACGGCGGCGAAAAAGTCTCGAACGGACAGCCCGGCCCACTCGTCGCCGATATCGACGAGTGTTCGCGCAGC
>JBLGCM010000018.1:0-9482 GCA_047617345.1 Natronomonas sp.
CCTAACTACCGGGAAAAGCAGTATCTTTCTTTCTCCACGGTCCGAAGTACGCAAGCGGACGACACGCCAGCGGACAGGATAAGGGAGGCGATCGACGCCGACGCCGAGACGTACGGATGGACACTGATCGACGACGAGCGACTCGACAGCCGTTCCTCTTGCCGACGACACCGATTACAGCACCCGAGTACGGCTCGGCCGAGACGGACGCGGATCTGCTCGATACCATCGCCTGCACCAGCCCGTTCGATCCGACCGGCCACCCGGCGCTCTCGATCCCCCGCGAGAGCGGCGGGGACGATCCGGTCGGCTGCCGATTCGTCGCCGACTGGTTCGACGAAGCGACGGCAGTGACGATCGGTCAGACACTCGAGCGGTAGCCCTGACCGGCCGGTAGAACCGGCCTACCAGCGGTCCAAACGGCACGACGACAACACAATTGTATAAAAAGGCTTATTCAACCCCACCTCGGAAGCAACCCTATGGGACGTATCGACGTCAAGCGAGTTCCTTACGAGGAGTATACGGACCGCCAGTTGGCGGTCATCCCACTCGTAATTCTCGGTATTTCTCTTGCGATTATCGCCAGCGCGTACGTGCTGACAGGAGCGCCCGTCTCGCTGGGTTTCGAGTTCACCGGGGGTACAGAAATTCAGTTCGTGGCAGACGACACGACGACCGACGAGATCGAACAGGTCCTCTCGGAGCACGAGATCGAGAGCGTGCGGTCTGTCGGTGTGGACGGAAGCGAGTACACCGTCCAGACGCAGGCGACCGGCGAGGAAGCCGACGCAATCGAGCAGACGCTCAACGAGGAGTACGGCGACGGCGACGGCGACGACGTCGTCCAGCGGGCCGAACAGCGGTCGGCCTCCTTCGGTGGCGACACACAGAGCCAGGCGCTGCTCGGACTACTCGTTGCCTTCGCCGGCATGAGCATTCTCGTTGCACTCATGTTCCGAACGTTCGTGCCGAGCGTCGCAATCGTTCTCTCGGCCTTTTCGGATATCATGGTCCCGGTCGCGCTGATGAACATATTCAGTATCGAGTTGACACTCGGCGCGGTCGCCGCGCTGCTGATGATCATCGGCTACAGCGTCGACTCCGATATCCTGTTGAACAACCACGTCCTTCGACGGCGCGGTAGCTTTTATGAGAACGCGTATGCAGCGATGCGAACCGGGATCTCGATGACTCTGACCTCAATCGCCGCGATGCTGACGATGGCGGTCGTTGCCCGCCTGTTCGCGATTCCGCTGCTCGGTGAGGTCGCACTCATCCTCGTGTTCGGGTTGTGTGCAGATCTCGTAAACACGTACTTGCTCAATATGAGTCTGCTTCGCTGGTACGCGGGTGATAGCGCATGATCGATGTTCGAGACAACTGGCGGATCCTCATGTTAGTCGTGCTCTGTGCACTGGCCGCAATCGCGCTGTTCGGGCCAGTTGGAGCCGGAGCCGGCGACGAACCGGCGAACAATCAGACACAGGAGTTCGGTGATCCGACGAACCTGCAGTACGGGCTAGATCTGGCTGGCGGAACCCGTGTCCGCGGCCAACTTGACGGACAGACAGCCGAAGACGTGCAGTTCGACGACGGCAGCGGCAGTGAGATTCAGTCGACTGTCGTCAGCGAACTCGGAGGTGAGTACGATGTCGAACCGATCGATGTCCGAGTCCGGCCACGGCTGGGCGCGATCGAACTGTACAGAACTCCCGAACAGGTTCCCAGCTCGGAGTTCGCCGCCGCGCTCAACGAGGCCGGCGTCGATGCGAGCGAAGACGACATTCGCGCCGGAGTGACCGAAACCTCCCGCGAGCAGGCGGTCGAGGTCCTCGAACGGCGGATCGACGAGACCGGGCTCGGCGGTTCGAGCGTAACGACAACTCAGACGCCCGGCGGCGAGTACTTCATCGTGGTCGAAGTTCCGGGAGCCGACCGTGCACAGGTCGAAGAGTTAATCGGTGATCCGGGTCGCGTGCAGGTCCTGCTCGCGAGCCCCAACAGCACCGAGAACGCGACAGCGCCGGAGACGGAAGTGCTACTCGAGGAGAACGACCTCCTCCGAATCCCTGGTGCCTCTCCGCCGGACGAGACCAGCGATAAGCCGTACGTCAGCATTCAGTTGACAGACGATGCCGCCGAGCGGTTCCAACAGCGGATGGTCGACAGCGGCTTCACCGCCAACGGTGCGAGCGGCGCACAGCGGTGTACGTGGCAAGAAGGTGAACAGCCCGATCCGAACGAGTACTGTCTGTTCACCGTCGTCGACGGGAATATCACGAGCGGGGCGGGTATCGTCCAGAGATTCGCGAATCAGCTGGAATCCGGATCCTTCGACGGCAGTTACCGGATCACGACTTCCTCTTTCGAGGAGGCCCAAAGGCTCGAAGTCGACCTGCGCGCGGGGTCGCTGCCGACGACGCTCAGCATCGAATCGAACAGTTATATCTCTCCGAGCACCGCACAGCGGTTCAAGCCGCTCGCGCTCCTCACCGCCTTTCTCGCGTGGCTGTCGGTAAGCCTCGTGGTGTACATCTTCTATCGGGATATCCGGGTCGCCGTGCCGATGTTAGTCACGGCAGCCAGTGAGGTGTTCCTGTTGCTCGGCTTCGCCGCAGCAATCGGGATGGCGCTGGATCTCTCGCACATCGCCGGTTTCATCGCAGTCATCGGGACCGGTCTGGACGACCTGATAATCATGGCCGACGAGATCTTACAACGGAAAGACGAGGTGAAGACTGGACGCATATTCCAGAGCCGGTTCCGCAAGGCCTTCTGGATCATCGGGATGGCCGCCGGGACGACAATTATCGCCATGAGTCCGCTCGCGGTGCTCAGCCTCGGTGATCTTCGCGGATTCGCTATCGTCACCATCGTCGGCGTCCTCATCGGCGTCCTCATCACGAGACCGGCCTACGGCGACGTGCTCCGCAAGCTGATGCTCGACGACGTGAAGCGGAAGTAATCGGAATCCGTCCGCGATTTTCATTCGAAAGACGATTTTGAAGCGGTGGGCCCGACTTCCAGCCGACTCGGCTCCACGTGTCTCGCCGATCAATGGATGCGGCGGGAGATGGGCAAGTCAGCACCGTCGGCTCCCGCGGGAGAGACGCCGGGGCTCCACACCAGCGAGGAAACCACGTCGATTTTGGCCCCATCTGTCCCGAAACATTGGCCGGGGTTTATCAGCGCTCCCGCAGTCGTGTTAGATATGTCTCAAGAGAGTCCGATCAAGATGGCGGCAGACGAGCGAGATGCGTTTCTGAAAAATGGAGGGACAGGTGTCCTCTCTCTCGCGGCGGGTGACGAGTCGCCACATTCGGTGCCGGTGTCGTACGGCTACGACGCCTCGACAGAGACGTTTTACTTCCGACTGGCAGTCGGTGCAGGATCGTCGAAGGGGGATATCGATGATGGCCGCGTGTCCTTCGTCACGTACGACGAGACAGCGGAGGGGTGGCGAAGCGTCATCGCCAGCGGTCGACTCGAACACGTCGAAAGCGACGGCATCGAAATCGAGACGCTCGAAGGACTTGATCGGGTGGAGATTCCGCTAGTAGACATCTTCGATGCGCCGCTCCGCGAGGTCTCCTTCCAGTTCTATCGGCTCGTGCCCGACGAACTGACGACACGAGTCGAAGCATAACGGCTCCCGCGAGCGTGTCCACCAACACTGGTCTGGGACTTTACCTCATCGGCTGCTATGAGGGAAAGTGATGATGGATCGGCACGGAGAAACCGCGCGGTCCTGGCCGGATACTCCTCATAACAAGTTTGATCCCCGCGTCGGGCCGGTAGTATCTTACCCTTGTTGACGAATATATCTCATATGTACGATCAAATCCTGTTTCCGACGGACGGAAGTGAGACCGCCTCGGTTGCGTTCGAGTACGCTCTGTCGGTTGCGTCGGCCCACGACGCGACACTTCACGTCCTGCACGTGGCCGACTCGTCAGTCGCCAGTACGACAACTGTCGGCGGTGAAGTTGTCGATGTCCTCGAACAGGAGGGTGAACAGTTCGTCGACGAGTTACGCGAGCGGGCGGAAACAGCCGGCGTCTCCGTCGTCACTGACGTTCAGCAGGGAGGTCCCGCCGATATGATCACCGCGTATGCGGAGGAGTACGATATCGAACTGATTGTCATGCCAACTCACGGGCGGAGCGGACTTAAGCGACACCTGCTCGGCAGTGTGACCGAGCGTGTCCTCAGTACTGCGCTCACGCCCGTTCTCACCGTGACCCCAAGCGAGGGCGAGGAGTTCGTCTATCCGCCGTCTACTCTCCTCTTCCCGACGGACGGTAGTCGGTGTGCGGAACTGGCGCTCGACGAGGCGACTGGGCTCGTGGACGCGACCGGTGCAACGTTGCATCTGCTCACGGTCGTCGAAACCACGGCACTCGGCATCGACGTTCGGTCGACCGTCGCTCGCGACCAGCTCGAAGCACAGGCAACGGAAATTCTCGACGGCGCGAGAGCGACTGCCGAAGAGGCGGGCATCGAGTCGGTATCCACATCGGTCGCCTACGGACGGCCGTACAAAGAGATCCACTCGTATCTCACCGAGGAGGGGATCGATCTCGTCGTGTTGGGAACGCGCGGGGAGACGGATTTCAGCAAGTACGTACTGGGTGGTGTCAGCGACAAGCTGATCCGGACTGCTCCGGTACCAGTGCTAGTGGTTCCCGAACGAGACTGAGAGAGCCGCAACACGCTATCGCTTCGCGAGGAAGTCACCCAACCCGCCGAACACCGCTGGAAAGCGAGTCCGATAAATACGACGTTCCAACTTCAGTACAGATACCGCTGTTTCACGATCTTTGGAATGAGAGCCGGAATCAGAGAGAGAGAATCGCATGACAGGGGGACCGCTGGCATGTCGGCTACTCGATTCCCTCATAAGAGATCTGACGGGATATATAAGTACCCCGACGCCGTGTTGTCGTTTGCGAGAAGTATATAAGGTGATGGGTTGGGGCGGAGTTGAACCGCCGACTTCCTCCGTGTGAAGGAGGTATCATAACCGGACTAGATCACCAACCCGCGCACTCACAACTATCTCTGCGCCCGACTTAAGAATTGTCTTCCCGCTTATTCAGCGGGCTTTTGGCGAACCTTGTCAAGTCGTTCGCGCGCCTCACCGAGCGCTTCTTTGGCCTCTCCCTCCGCTCGACCCTGAAGCTCTTTCAGATCCTCTCGAAGCTTTTTAACACGGCCCAGCTCCGGATCCTCCTCTTCGTCTCGAAGGTCCTGAATCCGCTCCTGCAGCGGTTCCAGTTCCTCAGCGAGGCCTTTCTTTGCCGTTTCGCCCGCGCGCTTGACGTAGTATTTTGTATCTTCGAAGTGTTTGTTCATATTATAACACAAGTGGACAGTGAATATATCTCTTGTGGGCGGTCCTGTCATCGTAATTGCCGTGACTCGTTACCGCCGGACAGTCAGAGATCGTCGGACTCGCCGCTCGATACCACGAGATTTCCAGATGATACCGGAAACAATCACAGCAATCACGATCAGTAGGTGGGGTTCTCTTCGGGGACGCCCTCGCGCTGATTGACGACGCGAGCGAGGGTGAAAAGCGTGTCCGAGAGTCGGTTCAGATAGACGACAGCGTCGTCGTTCACACCGGATTCTTCGGATGCGAACGTGACCGCGCGCCGCTCCGCTCGTCGACAGACGGCACGGGCGTGGTGGAGCCGTGCGCCGGGATCTGACCCCCCCGGCAGAATGAACGATTCCAGCGGATCGAGTTCGTCGTCGTAGGCGTCGATCATCCCCTCGACGGCGTCGATATGGTCCGTACGGACTCGCGGATCGTCCTCGTCGGGGTCCGGGTTCGCGAAATCGGCCTGGACGATGTGAAGGTGGTTCTGAATTTCTCGGAGTTGGTCGTCGATATCGTCGTGTCCCGTCGGACGAACCTTCCCGACTAAGGCGTTTACCTCGTCGACGCTTCCGTAGGCTTCGATTCGGGCACTAGCCTTCGAGACACGCTCCATGTTCCGCAGGTCGGTCAGTCCGTCGTCACCGCGGCCGGTGTAGATTTTCATATCCACCCGTGGGGGCGAGAGCACCTTAAAATGCCGGTGGGCACTCACTCTGAGGTGTCACACCGGACGCGATAACTGTGGCCAGTTCGGTCGACGAGTCGGCCGTACAACCGCTTTAACCCCGCCGAACCGGTCTCGGGAAGGACGTGGAGGCGGATTCGTCCATCGCGAACTGACACACGAAACACGTCGCCCGTTTCCTCGTCGCGGACGAGATACAACACCATCGGGAGGTTGTAGAAATCGCCATACCGGTACGGCCCGTCCGCGAGTATCTCCTCCAACGCGGTCGCCAGTTCGTCGTTTGTCCGTTCCTCGACAGGAACGAGCCGGAAGATCGTCTGGCCGTCGTATTCGACACCGCCGCTGTAGGGGTACCGCCGCTGTGGACGAACCGGAATCGCAAATGACGGCTCAGTACCCATTACCGCGTGCTACGGCGGCATCGCATTTAAGAAATGACCCCGCAAGCTGCCGGATCGATCAGTTGTCGATAGTCAGCGATTCCTCGGCGGCGTTGGTCACTGCCGCCCGGGCGAGCGAACCCATTGCCCTGCGCAACCGCTCGGAGGCCGCCTGTTCGCTGATCGCAAGCCGGTCCGCGATATCGCCGAGTGTCGATCCACGCGGGATATCGAAGTAACCACCTTCGATGGCTTCCTGCAGGACCCCCTCCTGTTTCTCGGTCAGGTCGAACGCACCGCCGGAGATGAGATACTGCCCCACCCGGACGACGGTCGGTTCGATTTCCATTCCCCCCTCGTCGATGCGGCGCTGATAGTCCTGAAACGAGTCCTGATCCGGGTAGTTCATCGTCGTATACCAGCCGTTGCCCGCCCATCGGGACTGGAGGTAGACACCGCCGGAGTCGACGGCGGCCCCGTAGGCCCGCTGGTCGACCGTCCCCGGAACGGTCTGCATCCAGTACAGGCGACGCAGGTCGCTGTTTTCCAGTAGCTTGAGTTCGGCGATAGACGGGTCCTCAGCCACCAGAGAGTGAAACCGGCCACAGCCGTCCCCGGTGACCGCGGCGATGAGTCGCAGTGGCGTCTCCGGTCCTGTCGCGATGTTTCTGACCACCACGTCGACGCCTTCGACCTCGCGGAGCGTCCGACGAAGGATCTCACTCTGGTGGTGAAATTCGACGTACATGCCGTCTGTCGGAATCTCGGACGGCGATCATAATTATGTGTCGATCAACTCGAGAAAGACAGAACCGGCGAGAAACGACTCAGTACGAGCGCTCTTTTGGCTCGTAGGTCTGCTCGTGGCCTTCGAGGATCACCGGCTTGTAGTAGAGGTTCGGCGTGCCGTCGTTCCAAGAGAGCATCGTGTGTTTGATCCACTCGTCGTCACGGCGCTCCTGGTACTCTTTGCGCCAGTGGGCACCGCGGAACTCCTCGCGCGCGAGCGCGCCGAGTGCGATGGCCTCGGCGTTGTCGATGACGTTTCGCGTCTCGATCGTGTGGATGAGATCCGTGTTGTAGGTGCGGGACTTGTCCGCGACGCCGACGTGCTGGTACTGTTCGCGGGCCTCGCGGATGACCTTCAGGGCTTTTTTGATGTTGGACTCCTCGCGGAAGACGTTGACGTTTTCCGTCATCGTCTTCTGGACCTTCTCGCGGACCTCCGCGTGGTTGACGCCGTCACGGTCGAGCATCGTGTCGACGCGTTCGCGCTCCGTTTCGATTGCCTCTTCGAGCAGTGCTTCCGGCGCCGTCACGGCACCGCCGTCCGCGACAACCGGATCGGATCGGTCACCGACACTGCCGGGTTCGACCGGCGTGTCGACATCGCCATCCTCACTCTGGGCGGAGGGCCCGGTCGGGATATCTGAGTCCTCAAGATCGCCACCGGCGGCGTGCTGACCGGCCCGAGAGCCGAAGACGAGCAGTTCGGGCAGGGCGTTGCCGCCCAGTCGGTTCGAGCCGTGCATGCTCACACAGGCACACTCGCCTGCCGCGTAGAGGCCGTTGATACAGGTCTGACCGTTCTCGTTGACCTCGATACCGCCCATCTGGTAGTGCTGACCGGGTTTGACTGGCATCGGTTCGTCCAGCCCATCCGTCCCCTCGAAGTCCTCTGCGAGGTGGAGGATGTTTTCGAGACGGTCGAGAATGCGCTCCTCGCCGAGGTGGCGCATATCCAGATGGACGTACTCGTCGTTGATTCCGCGGCCCTCGTTGACCTCGGTGAGTTCCGCGCGGGAAACCACGTCCCGGGAGGCGAGTTCGCCCTCGTTGTTCGCGTAGCCGTACTCGAACATGAACCGCTCCTCGTCTTGGTTGTAGAGGATTCCGCCCTCGCCGCGGACACCCTCGGAGATCAGGACACCGGTCGAGGGAAGCGTCGTCGGGTGGAACTGGACGAACTCCATATCTTCGAGCGGCGCGCCGGCGCGGTAGGCCAGCGCCTGTCCGTCGCCCGTGTTCGCAATCGCGTTCGTCGTGTGATCGAAGGCCTGCCCGTTCCCACCGGTGGCGAGAATGACACCGTCGCGGGCGTAGAAACCGTCGATATCGCCCGTCTTGATGTCGTAGCCGACAGCGCCGTAACACTCCCGGTCTTCGGGGTCGTCGTGATCGGTGACGGCGAGTCGGGAAACGTACCACTCGTCGTAGACCTCGATGCCTCGCTTGACCACCTGCTCGTACATGGTGTGCAGGAGGTGGTGACCGGTTTCCGCACCCGCGTAAGTCGTCCGCGGATGCGAGAGGCCGCCGAACGGCCGTTGGGAGACGGTGCCGTCCTCCTCACGCGAGAAGGGCATCCCCCAGTGTTCGAGCTGGATGACCTCGTCGGGGGCCTGCTTCGCGAAGGTGTCGATAGCCGGCGCGTCGCCGAGGTAGTCCGACCCCTTCATCGTGTCGTAGGCGTGTAGTTCCCAGGAGTCCTCGGGGTGGAGCGCGGCGTTGATGCCGCCCTCTGCTGCGCCGGTGTGGCTGCGCACCGGGTGGAGTTTGCTCACGAGCGCAACGTCTGCGCCCTCTTCGTGTGCCGCAATCGCTGCCCTGAGGCCGGCGCCGCCCGCGCCGACCACGATGACATCGTGTTTGTACATGGGTGGGTTGAATCTGTGGTTTGTTGGTCTACCAGAACTTCAGGTTGTTCTTGATCGATTCCCGTTTCAGCGCCTGAATGTGTTCCGTCAGCGGAATGTCTTTCGGACAGACCTCGGTACAGGAAAACTGTGTCTGACACCGCCAGACACCGTGTTCCTGTTCGATAATCCGGAGTCGCTCCTGTTTGCGGTCCGACCCTTCCCGCTCGTCCATCGCGAAGCGGTAGGCCTTGTTGATCGCCGCGGGGCCGAGATACTCGTTGTCGCCGGCGGCGATATTACAGGAGGACATACAGGCACCACACCAGATACACCGCGTCGAGAGTTTGACCTTCTCGCGGTTCTCAGGCGTCTGGTGTTGTTCTTCG
>JBLGCM010000019.1:0-9288 GCA_047617345.1 Natronomonas sp.
CTTCGAGAACGCCCTCGAAAAGGTGCAGGAAGACGAAGACAGCGCAGGCACGCCGATCGCGTTCGCCTAGCCTGCTGGACACACAGTTCAGATCCAGCCCTGCCGACGGAAGTGAACCAGCATCGCACCCGCGAGCAGCGTCATTCCGAGCATCACCGCCGGATAGCCGTACGTCCACGTGAGTTCGGGCATCGCAAACGGCGAGTCGGCGAAGTTCATCCCGTAGACGCCCGCAACGAAGGTCAGCGGGATGAAAATCGTCGCGACGACGGTGAGCGTCTTCATCACCTCGTTTGTCGACTGGGAGACGGCATCGAGGTAGATGTCCCGTGAGCCACTCGTGAGGTCTCGGTAGGTCTCGATCAGGTCGACGACCTGCACGAGGTGGTCGTAGACATCCCGGAAGTACTTCTCGTTTTTGTCAGCGATATGTGTGATATCTCCGCGTGAGAGCGCGGAGATCGCATCGCGGGCCGGCCAAGCGATCTTCCGAAAGGCGAGGAGATCTCGCCGAATCTCGTTCAGCGATTCGAGGATCGTCGGATCGGGATCTGTGAGGACACGGTCCTCGACGGCTTCGATGTCGTCCTCTATCTCGTCGAGAACGGCAAAGTAGCCGTCGACGATGGCATCGATGAGCTGGTAGGCCAGAAAGTCGGTGCCGCGCTCGGCAATCCGATCCGCTCGTCTGGTCCACTGCTCCGCGGTCGGGTCGAGAGTATCGAGATCTGATGTCGATAGTGTGAGCAGCCAGTCGTCCCCGATGAACAGTCCGACAGGGTGAGCGCGGACCTCCTTTGTAAACGCGACGCCGGACTGCTGTGTTAGCTGGGCAGTTTTCATCAACACAAACGTGTGGGTCTCGTAGGGTTCTGCTTTCGGGCGGGTCTGCTGGTCGAAGACATCTTCGACCGCGAGCTGATGGACCCCGAAGCGTTCACCGAATCGGTCCATCTCGCTTGGATCGACATCTTCGGCGTGAACCCACGTCTCACCCGGGGCCGCGATTGCAGCCTGGATATCATCGTAGCGGTCGATCCCCTCTGGGGTGTAGACGACGGCATGGAAGCTCATACCGACTCCCCCGTCGGTGACGAAGAAATGGCTGCGAGCGCGATACCGAACATGAGCAGCGTGATCGAGAAGGCCCGGCCGGGGTAGGCAACGGCGACCCCGCCGACGTATCCAGCGAGTCCGACCACAGCGAGGGCAATCCCGAGCACTCGACGTGGATTCATGTGTCGCAGTACCGGCCGTGGCGATAAATAAACACCCGCTCACACGCCCCGTTCAGAGTTACTCCGACGGCTGGGCTCAAAGCGTGGCTTCCCGCCGGTCTGTCAGGAACGGATTCCAAAAAGAGCGGTCCGAGACGGATCGACAGCAGCTATCGTAACACCGAGCGGGGAGAGGGCCGACTGAATCGCGCTACGGCGGGGATTCAAACCAGATCGCATTGACGCAAGCCGAGTCGGCAACTGAGATAGATCGACAGTTGACCTGCGCTGTCCGTTTTTATATATCGGGATGCGGTTTATTTTTGGGCACACTCGAACGCGCTGCTCTTATACGAATCCGGCGATTAGCGCCCGGTAATGGTCGAAAACGTGGCGACGGTGATGGCGGATCTCGAAGACGAGGATTTCTATCTGCTCTCGGGCCTCGAACAGGGGATGCGCTTCTCGGAGTGGGTCGCCCGCGACAAATTGCCGAAATACGCTAACCTCACGGACGAAGACGTCGACTACCGACTGGACCGCTGTGAGCGACGCGGCCTCATCGAGCGCAAGACCATCCAGTACGAGGGCTTTCGACTGACCTTCGAGGGGTACGACGCGCTTGCTCTGCACACCTTCGCAGAGCGCGAGACCATCGAGGGCGTCGGCGCGCCGCTGGGCGTCGGCAAGGAGAGCGACGTGTACGAGGTCCGTTCGTACAAGCCGCTCGCGCTGAAGTTCCACCGAGAAGGGTACACCGAGTTCCGAGAAGTCAACAAAGAGCGAGAGTACACCGCCGACCACGAACACGTCTCCTGGATGTACACCGCCCGGAAGGCCGCCGAGCGAGAGTACGAAACGCTCGAAACGCTGTATCCGACCGTCTCGGTCCCCCAGCCGATCGATCACAGTCGACACGCGATCATCATGGAGCGTATCGACGGCGTCGAACTCGCGCGGTCGAAATTGGAGTCGGGGCAGGTCCGCCCGGTCATCGATCTGATTTTCGAGGAGATAGCTGCCGCCTACCGCGAGGGGTACGTCCACGCGGACATGAGCGAGTACAACATCTTCATCGCCGAAGACGGCGTGACTGTCTTCGATTGGCCGCAGGCGGTCCCGACCGATCACGAAAACGCCACGGAGCTGCTACGGCGAGACGTGGAAAACACTATCGGCTACTTCCAGCGGAAGTATCCGAGCGAAGTGGGAGACGTAGCGGTGGACCGATTGACTGACGCTGTCGCAGACGAGTCCTTCGAGACGGTCGAGCAGGTCCTCTGAGCGGTTGGCTACGGGGTCGGAGGGCAGTCCGACGCCACCTCGATAAACTATATATCGCGATATAGAATACGGACCGAGTCGGACGGTAGTCGAACTGCCGACTAGCGCGGGTCTTGGACCGGGAAACGAGAGGGGGGGATTTTTTACCGACGATGGGTCAACTACAGTCGACGATCATGCGACTTGACTGGCGGTCCATTCTCGTCGGGTTCGCTGGCGCCGGAGTGATCCTGTTCGCACTGTTGTGGGTCGTCGGAATCGGTGACATCCTGGCGCAGTTGCGCCGGGCCGAGCCCTCGGTCGTGGCCGTGCTGTTCGGGTTGGTGCCGTTGTGGCTCATCGCCTGGGGACTCTGTCTACACACTGTGTTGCGTGCACTCGGCACGCCGACTTCACGGATCCGGTCGATCATCGTATTCGTCGCGGCGACGTTCGCAAATCAAGTCACCCCGTTCGGACAGGCTGGTGGCGAGCCCATCAGCGCGTTCCTGATCTCGGAAGCCGCCGACACGGAGTACGAGAACGGACTGGCAGCGATCGCCAGCGTCGACACGCTGCATTTCTTCCCGTCTATCGGCATGGCAGTCGTCGGAATCGGACTGTTCGTGCTGCGCGGGTTCGCCTTCGGCCGGAACTTGCTCGTTGCCAGCGCCGCCGTAGCGGCGCTTCTCTCCGGATTCGTACTCTCGGTGGTGCTGGGCTGGAAGTTCCGCCACCGGATCGAGGCCGCAGTGCTGTCGGCCCTCTGGCCGGTCGTCAGCCGGGTCGGCCGGGCAGTTCCCCGCATCACTGCACCGGATCGCGACGGCATCGAACGCCGGGTCGAGGGCTTTTTCGACTCGATCGGGCGGATCGCCCAGAACCGGCGACTCGTCGCGGTGGCCGTCTCGTTTTCGTTCGGGGGGTGGCTCACGCTGGCGCTGTGTCTGTGGGTGTCGCTCGCGTCGCTCGGAGTCACCACACCGTTCGTGGCGATGCTTGTCGTGTTACCAGTTGCCAGCATCGCCGGCGTCTTCCCAGTACCGGGGGGGCTGGGCGGTGTCGAGACCGCTTTCATCGTCATGATCGTCTCCACGACTGGCGTCGCGACGACCGCCGCGACGGCCGCAGTCATCATCTACCGGGGCGTGACCTACTGGATCCCGATGCTGGTCGGCGGCGGCGTCGCCGCCGTCCTGATGGACACCCGATACCGCGGCCGCTGATCCGCAGAAGCGATACTGGGAATTTCTGAACAGGCAACGGAGAACCCATCTTTATAAGAGCCTTGTCCATACTCTGAGTAATGCCTTCCCTCCGCCACTCGCTCGCCGGCCCAATCATCACCGTATTCGTCCTGGCGATCACCGCGCTGGTACTGGTGGCCGATGTCGTCCGGCTCGGCACCCCCTTCTCAGTCCTTCTCACTGTATTCGACACGCGGGTGCTGCTCGGAGTTGCCGTTTCCGTCTTCGGGATTTCGCTGCTGTTGTATCTCGGTGGCCTGTTGCGGGAAGACCCCGACGCACTCGTTCACGCGGGCCGGTCCGTCGAAGCGGTCGTCCCGGTCTACGGAGAGCCCGAAGTGTTGGACCGCTCGGTCACCGCGCTTGCCGCCTCGACCTACGAGGATCTGACCGTCACGGTGGTCTGTGAGCCGGGCGACCGGCCGTCTCTCGACCGGGCCGCCGACCTGGCTGCCGAGTACGGGTTCGTCCAGCATATCGTCAACGACCGTCCGGGGTCGAAAGCGGGTGCGCTCAACGACGCCGTCGAGCGGAGCGATGCCGAGATAATCGCGCTGTTCGACGCCGATCAGGAACCGCATCCGAAGCTGATCGCACACGGGGCCGCCGCGCTCCAAGATCACGACATCGCGCGGATCCGGAGCCTTCCTCGGCCCACGGGGCTGTTGGAGTCGATGGCCTACTACGAGTATCTGCTGCTGTTTTTCCTGCCGCAGAAGCTCGTCCGCGCCCTGCTGGGACTCGGTATCGTCGGCACCCGCAGCGTCCTGCTCGAACGGTCGGTATTCGAGACGGTCGGCCAGTTCGACGAGGAGTCACTCACCGAAGACATGGACTTCACACACCGCTGTCACCAGGCCGACCTCTCGATCCGAGAGCTCCAGTACTACCCCTGTTTCGAGGAACCGGCACACACGCTTCGGGACTGGTGGGGACAACGCGTCCGCTGGATGACCGGCCACGTGTCCGTCTGCCATCGTCAGGTCTGCGATCGATGTGATCCGTTCGATGCCGACTCGATGAGTTCGGCGCTGACGCTCGTGGGGACGTTCGTCGCCGGCATCGTTCTCGCGACGACCCTGCCGAAACTCTTCCTGGCGGCCGCTTCGAGTCCCGGATTCGTCGCCGCGGGACTGAGCGGTATCTTCGGCATCGTACTCACGACCCGGGCGATCGACAATCACACTGCTGGCACCGACGGTCTCGATCTCGGATGGCTACTCGTCCCGGTCGCGCTGACGCTGTTCGGCCTCGTCGTCGTCCAGGTCGTCTGTAGCTACGTGCTCGGACGAAAGCAGGACTGGTACCACGCCGAGAAGCGTGCGGTCGACCGCCGAGAATCGAGCGAGTCCGCCTGATCGAGCCCGGTGGTTCCGTGACTGTCCGGCGTCGGCTCATGGCCCTCCGCCCGGAACCAACAGCGATCAGAGGGGGATTTCGCGGACGTGCATTCCCCGTGCACAGCAATTACAGGAGTCTTAAGGCCCGAGTTCCAACGCTGTGATAGCCAATGAGTTCGGAGACGGCGAACGAACGAGATGCAACGGATACGTACGAAGTGATTGTCGTCGGTGGCGGCCCCGGCGGATTGACGACGGCGCTGTACACGACCCGGTTGAACCACGATACCGCGCTGATCGACCGTGGCGGCGGTCGCGCCGCGATGATGGTCGACACGCACAACGTCATCGGCGTGCCGGAGGAAACCTCGGGCAACGAGTTCCTCCAGACCGCCAAAGATCAGCTCGAATACTACGGGACTGATCTCTACCAGGATTTCGTCACGAGCGTTGAGCGCAGTGACGAGACCGGCCGTTTCGAGGTCGAAACCGCAAGCGGCGAGCGATTTCTGACCGAATCGGTCGTCCTCTCGACGGGCTTTAGCGACAGGCGCGCCGACCCACCCCTGCCGCGAACCGGGAAAGGACTGCATTACTGTCTGCACTGCGACGCCTACATGTTCCGCGACGAGTCCGTGTACGTGATGGGCCACGACGAGGGGGCCGCCCACGTCGCGATGATCATGCTGAACTTCACTGATGACGTTGATCTGCTGGTGCGCGGTGAGGAACCACAGTGGAGTGAAGAGACCGACAAACTCGTCGGGGCCCACCCGATCGACGTGATCGAGACCGAAATCGAGAGCATGTTCAAAGAAGGCAACTCCCAGTGGCTCGGCGGCTTCGAGTTCGAGGATGGCACGGTTCGGGAGTACAAGGGCGGTTTCGCCATGTACGGCTCGAACTACAACAGCGACCTCGCCGAACGTCTCGGCTGTGAACTGAACGGCGACGGGACGGTAGCGGTCGACGAGAACGGCAAAACCAGCGTCGACGGCGTCTACGCGGTCGGCGATATCACGCCCGGCAACAACCAGATCCCAATCGCGATGGGCAAAGGTGCGAAAGCCGGCATCTCGCTGCACATGAAGCTTCGGGAGTTCCCCAAATCCCTGGACGAACTCGAATCACAGGCCTCAGCGGCCGCTGCTGACGACGACTGAACGGATTCTGACTGTGTTCTCAACAACAGGTGCAATCTCGTCTACGTGCGACAGGTATGAACTATATGACGATATATGAAATCGCCCGACAACAGCAAATCGACCACGTCGGCCGAAAATTGGGCACGGCACGATCCCGTTAGTTCAGGATTACGTCGGTGTACTCGAAGGCATCGACGTCGACCAGTCCGTTGTTGGTGAGTCGAAGCTCGGGGATGACTTCGAGCGCGAGAAAAGAGAGGGTGTGCACGCCGCCCTCGTGGTCGAGACCCAACCTCTCGGCACGGGACTCGACGGCCCGGAACCGGTCGTCGACCGTCGTCAGCGGTTCGTCGGACATGAGTCCGCCGACGGGGAGTTCGAGCGTCTCCATGGTATCGACAGCGGGATCGTAGGCCGCCACGCCACCGCCGATCTCTTCGAGATGGGTCGCGACCCGAGCCATCGCTGTGAACTCCGTACCTGCGACGAGACAGTTGTGCGCATCGTGAGCGACAGTCAAGCCGACAGCACCGCGGTCGAGGCCGAGGCCATGAACGAAGCCGTTTCCGACGTTGCCCGGGCAGCCGTGGCGCTCGATGACCGACATCGCGACCACGTCTGCCGCCGGATCCGGGACGACGACATCGGTGCCGTCGCGAGATTCGACCGGAAGCTCTCGCTCCGTGCGCTCGGTCTGAATCCGCCCCACAGCGTCGATGACCTGTACCCGGGCGGGGCCGGAGCGGGCGTAGTCGAGCGCCAACGCTGCCGGCTCAACGGGGTCGAACGAGACGGTGTCAGTCTCGACGGCGGTTTCGGGAGGCTCGTCGGTGGCCGGGTCGACGACACCGTCGACGACGACGTTGTCGACATCCCACTCCGCAAGATTATCCAGCAACACCAGATCAGCCGGCGCGCCCGGGGCCACGCGCCCGGAGGGAAGACCATAGCTCTCGGCGGCGTTAATCGTTGCGAGCTGGACGGCCTCGACCGGATCGACGCCGTGTTCGATGGCTCGCCTGAGCGCGAAATCGACACTGCCCAACTCGACCAGTTCGGTCACGTCGCGGTCGTCGCTGCACAGCGAGAGCCGGCGGCTGTCGACATCGGCCCGGTCGACGAGCCCGATCAGTTCGTCGAGGTTCTTGCTACAGGAGCCCTCACGGATGTAGACGCGCATGCCGGCATACAGCGTTTCGAGCGCCTCGGCCTCGGTCACGCTCTCGTGGTCGTTGTCGAGATACCGAGACACTTCCTGCAGTTCGGCACCGGTCACGCGGGGCGCGTGTCCGTCGACGGTCAGCCCGCGGTCGCGGGCAGCCGCGATCTTGTCGTGGACGGCCGCATCGCCCGCGGCGACGCCCGGGATGTTCATGACCTCGCCGAGCGCAATGACCCGATCGTCGTCGAGCAGGTCCTCGACGGCCGCGGTGTCGAGCGTCGCGCCGCCGTCCTGTAGACGTGAAGCCGGGACCGACGAGGGAGCGGTAAACCGGATCTTCAGCGGCGTGTGTGCGGCGTCTTCGATCATCCCGCGGACGCCCGCAAGCCCGCAGACGTTCGCGATCTCGTGGGGATCCGTGATGACACTGGTCACGCCGCGGTCCAGGACGGCGTTGCCGTACCGGGCCGCAGTCACCATCGACGACTCGATATGCATGTGCGCATCGATAAGCCCCGGTGCGATGTACTCGGCCTCGATTTCTCTGTCGGCGGGCCGGTCGGCGAGCGCGACGACCGCACCGTCGTCGACAGCGACCGTCGTCTCCCGCAGCGTTCCGTTGAGAACGTCGACTAACGTACCGCTGATCGTCAGATCGACCGGATCAGCGCGTGTCATGACGATCCCGTTGTCCGGTCGTTAGTCGCTGTATCCGTGTCTGCTGAACTCCGGTCCGAGATCGAAGATCAGACGACTGATCCGATTGAATCGAGTGCACGTGTCTGACCGTACGGAATGGCTCGCGAGAGATATAGATAGCGGACCGACACCCGGAGCACCGCTGCGGAGATCGTCGGGGCCGGCTCGACGGATTAGCTACGGTTTCAGCTTCCGTGCGTTCGCGCGTGCGTCTTCGAGATCCAGCGACTCGGCGATATCACGGGCCTGCTGGCGGACGGACTCGGCGTCTGCGACGGTCACATTGCCGTCTTCCACGAGGAGAGTGCCGTCGACCATCGTGAGAGTCACGTCGTCGCCTCTGGCGGCGAAGACGAGATGAGAGAGCGGGTCGTACAGCGGCGTCGCGCGCGTGATGTCGGTCGATAGGCCGACGATATCGGCGCGCCAGCCCTCTTTCAGCTTGCCGAGTCGGTCGAAGCCGGCGGCCCGCGCACCGTTGACTGTCGCCATCTCGAAGATGGTTTCGGCCGGCGTCGCGGTCGGGTCGAGCTGGTCGACTTTCTGGAGTGTGCTGGCCTGTTTCATCTCCGTGAAGGGATCGAGGGTATTGTTACAGGGCGGGCCGTCGTTGCCCAGCGCGACGGTGATCCCGCGGTCGAGGTAGTCGGCGACCGGCGCGATACCGCTCGCGAGTTTCATATTCGAGGAGGGACAGTGGGTAACGTGTGTTCCAGTTTCGGCGAGCAGTTCGCGTTCCTCGTCGTCGGTCCAGACACAGTGAGCCAAAACGACGTCCTCGCCGGTGAGGCCGACTTCGTCGAGCCAGCGGATGTTACGCATCCCCGTGTCGTCCTCGACGGTTTCGATCTCGCTTTGATTCTCGCTGGCGTGAGTGTGGATTCGGACCCCATCGTAGCGGTCGGCCAGTTCTCGACAGCCGCGGAGACAGTCTTCGGTACAGGAGACGGCAAACCGCGGCGTGACGGCGTAGCGGATTCGGTCGTCGAAACTGCCGTGATACTTCTGAATCAGTCGTTCGGTGTCCGCGAGCGCCTCCGACGTGTCTTCGAGCAGTCCGTCCGGCGAGCGTCGATCCATCAGCACCTTCCCGAGCAGTCCGCGGATGCCCATCTCGCCGGCGGCCTCGAAAGCGCGGTCGGCGTGGGCGACCGAGAGGTGATCGATAACGGTGGTCGTCCCGCTCTCGATCAGTTCGAGGTAACCGAGTTTGGC
>JBLGCM010000020.1:0-9265 GCA_047617345.1 Natronomonas sp.
GGCGGACGGGTCGTCGACCGACTGGCCCGGGAGCTGGGAACCGGGGCCGGATCGCCGCTCGGGACAGTCCACGCTATCGATACCGACACGGCGAGTCTGGACGCGCTCGGGAAGATTCCGCGAAAGAACCGCCATCCCGTCGGCCAGTTCGAGACCGGCGGCGGCGGCACCGACGGCGACCGCGAACTGGCGGCGGAAATCGTCGAAAACGAACGAACGGAGATCCGCCGGGCGGTCGAGGACGGTGTCCCGACCACCGTGGACGCCATCGTGGTCGCGGCCGGACTGGCCGGCGGGACCGGATCCGCGGTGACGCCGGCGCTCGTCGCCGGCCTCGCAAACGTGTACGAACAGCCGGTCTACACCGTCTCGATCCTACCGGCTGAGCGTGACACGGACGAGCAACGCCGGGCCAACACCGCACGGGCGCTGACTGGATTAGAAGCCGGTGCAACGGCACAGATCGTCTTCGACAACGACGCGTGGTTGCGCGGCGAACACACGCTGGAGACACACGGCGACGCGATCAACGCGGAGCTGACGGAACGGCTCGGAGAACTGTTCACAGTCGGAGCGGATAGCGACGGTGCAGTCGGCGAACAAGTCATCGATACGCGTGACGTGATGAGCACCCTCGACGGCGGGAATCTCGTCTCGCTGGGATACGCAAGCCGCGCCATCGCCGACTGGCGCGGGGCGAACTCCTCGCTACTCGACGGGCTGAAGCGACGGGTGCTCGGCGACGATACCGACGACTTCGAGCGCGGGCGAGCGGTCCAGCGGACGCTGGCGTGGGCGACCCGCGGGACGATGACCTTCGAGTGTCCCCGCGGGGCGGCCGCCCGCGGGCTCGTCGTCTTCCGGGGGCCGCCCGAGTGGCTCCGTGGCGACGCCATCTCGAAAGGGCGGGAGCGCCTCGCCGAGCGGGCCGGCATCGAACGGCTCCGTAGCGGCGACGTTCCCGCCGAGACGACGGGGTCGCTCGATGTCCTCGTCGTCCTCGCGGGGATCGGACGAACCACACGGACCGACGCGTTCAATCGAGAGCCGACAGCGCCCGCCGACAGCGTGCCGGAGGGGACAGACCCCGCGAAACCGAACTCGGAGGCGGGCGGAGCAGATGACGGTGCGGGCCCCGAGGAGAGCGAGGGCGCCGGAGCGGACGCCGAACCGGAAGGCGAGAAAACGGCAGACGCGAGAGAAACGAACGGCGGGGAAGGGGGCGCCGATGGCGCCGGGGCCGAGGATACCTCCGAAACACGGAGCTGAGCGGTGTCGCGACAGCGTAGCGCCGTCTCCGCGGATCGATAGCGACACTTGTGCGAGCGCGAACCCGCAGTGTCCGCGAACGCGAGGTCTCGCTCCCGGCGACGACTGAGCGGCGGTCAGTTCTCGGTGTCGGCTTCGGATTTCTTCCGCGCGATATCCGCCTCGGTGATGATGCCGACGATTTCGCTGTCTTCCTTGACGAGAACGGCGTCGTTGTGATCGAGCGAACTCTCGATATCCGCGATCGTCACCCCCGGTTCGACAGTCGTCGTCGATTCACTCATTACGTCAGCGACGGGTAACTCCCCGACGTTCTCGTCGGACTGCTGGCGGATACTCGACATGCTGATCAATCCCAGCGGTGCGCCGTCGCGGATGACGGGCAACTGCGAGTAGCCTTTCGTATCCATCAACTCGGTCGTCTCCCGGACGCTCGCGTCGGGTTCGACGCTGACGACCGGCGAGTGCATCAGCTCTCTGGCGTGGAGCAGACCGCCCTCCGCCTCCTGGAGGGCGTTGACGATCCGCCGGAGCGTCGAGAGCCGAGGATCGACATCACCGCCCTCGATCCGGGCGATCAGCGGCTGTGAGACGTCAGCCCGCTCGGCGAGGTCGCTCTGGGTCAACCCCAGCTCGTTCCGCCGCTCCCGGAGATCCTCCGATGTCGGTAGGTCCATATTCACAATAACTCGAAGTAATACAAAAAAGCTCCGGGACCGGCGTTACTCCGTTTCCCCGTCGGATCTGTCGTCCTCGAACTCCTCGGTTGCGACGACTTTCAGCGGCACATCTCGAAGAGCCCCCCCGATGTCGCTTTTCGCGATTCGTTGTGCGTGTTCGACGCTTTCGGCGTTGAACACCTTCATTTCGAGTTGGAGGCCGACGAGTGAGGTATCCGCAGCGATAAAAGCGGAGTCGAACGGTTCCCCGCAGGCCGGACAGTCCGTTAGCCCGACCTCCACCTCGACGTAATCCATGTCCTCTTCGTTGAGTCGTTTCCCGGCTTCGCTCACTGCCACACCGATCGCGTCGTCGACGTTCTCGACGTCGTGTACCAACCAAGCGGCTTCCAACCAGACACGGTAGTTCATACTTGGACTGTGACGCTGCCCCTACTCGTCTTTTTTGATTTCGGCCGGCGTCACGGCGGACCAGATCTGAATTATCCCCATAAGTTATGGCCATGTCTCCGCTGTCGTATCCCTCGATTACGCAGTGCCCCAACGCCTCGACATTTTTATAATTATTGATCATTATGGATGGGGAAAGCGCAAGACTGCAGCCGAATTCGTATCACCGAGTCCCCAGAAGAGTTATATACCTATCTGTGCCGAGAGATGAGTGAGGAAGATGGAACGACTCCACCGATTCGCGCTGCTCGTCACGTACCAGCTTACCCTGATGGCCGGCATCCTGCTGTTGCCGGTTGCACTGCTGACCGACCGCCTGGGTGTTCGACTCCCGATCGACCGGGCCGTCACGGGATTGAAACGGCGCTACGAGCGGACGACGGCCAACTAACTTCTGAGAACGAATAGTTTCTTACGTCCGTGTCCGGTAGCGGTAGGTAATGGAACCAACCGGCGACACACAGTTTTCACTCGGACAGCACACCGAACGGTTCGATATCGACCCGACAGAGCCGGAGTTGGGCTCGCTGCCTGCCGGTGACCGCGACGAGGACGCAGTCAACAAGACCGGGACGACGACCATCGGCATCGCGACCGCCAACGGCGTCGTCGTCGCGACGGACATGCGAGCGAGCCTCGGCGGCCGGTTCGTCTCGAACAAGAACGTCCAGAAGGTCGAACAGATCCATCCGACGGCGGCGCTGACTCTCGTTGGGTCGGTCGGCGGCGCGCAGTCGTTCATCCGGACGCTTCGCGCTGAGGCGAACCTCTACGAGGCCCGCCGGGGCAAGCAGATCAGCATGCAAGGGCTGGCGACGCTCGCGGGCAATTTCGCCCGCGGCGGGCCGTTTCTCGCGATCAACCCGATTCTCGGCGGCGTCGACGAGGAGGGCAGCCACGTCTACAGCATCGACCCCGCCGGCGGCGTAATGCAGGACGACTACACCGTGACTGGCTCCGGGCTCACCGTCGCCTACGGGACCCTGGAAGACCGCTACGAGCCGGATCTCTCCATCGACGAAGCGCGGTCGACGGCCGCCGCCGCTATCGAAGCCGCCGCCGAACGTGACACCGGCTCCGGCAACGGTATCTACGTCGCCGAAGTGACCGAAGAAGGCGTCGACATCGACGACTACGAGCTCGGCGAAATCGAGACGTGAGCGTCTGACGGTCGACTGACGTAGCTTCTTGTAGCTACAGGAGAAACGGCGTAGCATGGACGAGATCACGCTTCGCCTCTCGACGGCGACGACCGCCGCGCTGCAGTCGGAGGCGGACGAACGGGGAGTCACAGTCCAAGCGCATCTCCGGGATATCGTCGACGCCTATCAAGCAGACGACCGAAAACGGGTCGGGCGGACCGTCGAGTACGTCCACACCGTCGGTCGGGGTAAGACGGCCGTCGAACACGGATCGGCGGACCGAACCGAGGAGATCGGTTCCTTTCAGTACGGGTCTCGGTCGGTGCTGACCGAGGCGGACTGTGAGTGATTCCCATTCCGTGCTGAGAGGCTTCGAGTTGGCTCTCCGGTGACGACCGGCAGGCTGTTGCTTTTTTGAGCCGCGTAGCGCGCCCGACGGGATCATATGGCAGGCCCCGGTACTGGGCGTATGGACTTGTTCGGGACGGCAGGGATTCGCGGCCCAGTCACAGAGGTGACGCCGGCGCTGGCACTCACCGTCGGGGGTGCAGTTGCGGCGCGGCTCGACCCGGCGGACGGGCCAGTCGTGATCGCACGCGATGGCCGGGAGACCGGACGCGCACTCGCGAGCGCCGTCGAAGCGGGGGTAACGAGCGGCGGACTCGATGTCGAACGGGCCGGCCAGCTACCGACCCCAGCGCTCGCCTTCGCCTCGCAGGGACGGTACGGCATCATGCTCACGGCCAGCCATAACCCGCCGACAGACAACGGCATCAAACTGTTCGCCGACGGCACCGAGTACGACCGCGCGGCCGAGCGGGAGATCGAACGACACGTCGAGGACGGACCGCCACAGGCCCCGCACGACGAGTGGGGAACGAGCGAACGGATCGATCCGCTAGAGCGCTACCGGAACCGCGCGGCGGCCTACGCCGAACGGTTCGGCACGCCGCTTGACGGCCTGCAGATCGCCGTCGACTGCGGCACCGGGATGGCCGGGCTGGCAACGCCGGCGATTCTGACGACACTCGGCGGCGACGTGCGCGCGCTGAACGCCAACGTCGACGGCCAGTTCTCTGCACGGGAGAGCAAGCCGACCGCCGAAACGCTGAGTGATCTCCGCCGCTTCGTCGCCGACGGGCCGACGGAGTTAGGCATCGGCCACGACGGCGATGCCGACCGGATCGTCGTTCTCGACGGTGACGGCGAGGTCGTCCACGAGGACACCGTGCTGGCGATCCTCGCCGAGTACTACGTCGAAGCCAGCGATGCTGGCGATCCCGTGGTCGTCACGACGCCGAACGCTTCGGGGCGGATCGACGAACGCGTCGAAGCGGCAGGCGGACGCGTCGAGCGGGTCCGGCTCGGGGCGCTCCACGAAGGCATCGCGAGCGCTCGACGAGATGGGACAGCCGAAACCGCGGTCGTCTTTGCAGCAGAGCCGTGGAAGCACATCCACCCGGAGTTCGGTGGCTGGATGGACGCTGTCGTCTCCGCCGCACTCGTCAGCCGCCTGGTCGCCGAGGAGGGGTTCGCGTCGTTGCGGGAGCCAGTCGATGAGCGCCCCTACCGGAAGGTGAGCGTCGACTGCCCCGAGGAAGCGAAACCGGCGGTGATGGACCGGCTCGGAGAGACGCTGCCGGAGGCGTTCCCCGAGGCGGCGGTCGATACCGACCACGGCGTCCGACTGGATCTCTCCGGCGGCGCGTGGACGCTCGTCAGACCGAGCGGGACGGAGCCGTATATCCGAATCTATGCGGAAAGCGAAGCTGTTGACCGACTGGTCGAGACGGTTCAGGGTTGCGTCGAGCGAGCAATCGCCGGCGAGCGGTGACGCGGAAAATCGGAGTGCGCGGACCGGAATTTGAATCCGGGTTAAGGGCTTGGAAGGCCCTTGTCATGCCAGACTAGACCACCCGCGCACGCAGTTTGTGCTTGCTCTCCCGGTGTTAAGTTTCTTCCTATTTTTCGCAGGCGAGCGAGCATCAGCGCATCGTCGTCTCGAACGATTCCCCATCAGGATCCCGCAGACTGAGCCGGAGACCGTCGACCGTCTCCTCGACCGTCGCGTAGGCGGGCCGGTACCGCCGTGGATCGGCGTAACTGCCGGGGTTGACGTGGGGAATGTCGCCGATTCTCTCGATCACCGGCCGGTGAGTGTGGCCGGTGACGATCACGTCTGCCTCCTCCTGGCGGGCGAGCAGCGAGAGCGCGGTCTCGTCGTGTTCGTGGCCGTGTGCGAGCAGGAATCGCCTGCCCGCCCACTCGGCCGTGGCCGTCTTCGGGATGCGGTCGACCACGGCCGGCGCGTCCCGATTGCCGGAGACGGCGGTGAGCGGTGCCGGCAGATCCCCGAAGGCGTCGAGCACTGCCGCTGTCGTGAAATCGCCCGCGTGGAGAAGCCGGTCGGCCTCCGCAATCGTGGCTCGGATTGGCGCCGGCAGACCTGGTTCGTCCTGTCGGTGTGTATCAGAGACGGCGACGAGCATCGCCGGACGGTAGGGCCACCGACGACATAAGGGAGGCGATCAGTCGGTGTCGACCTGCGTTCGGGCCTGTCGACGAGAGGCGCGCTCGATGAACTCCTCGGGCAGTTGATCGATCTCGCCGGCCTGGACCCCCCAGAGGTGGGCATACAGTCCGTCCTGGGCGAGCAGATCACCGTGGGTGCCGCGCTCGACGATCTGTCCGTCTTCGAGGACGAGAATCTGATCGGCGTCTTTGATCGTCGACAGCCGGTGTGCGATAGCGAACGTCGTCCGGTTTTCACTGAGATTGTCGAGCGAGCGCTGGATCAACATCTCTGTCTCGGTGTCCACGTCGCTGGTCGCCTCGTCCAACACGAGAATCTCGGGATCTTTGAGGACGGCTCGCGCGATGGCGATGCGCTGGCGCTGGCCGCCGGAGAGCTTCACGCCGCGCTCGCCGACCTCAGTCTCGTAGCCGTCGGGGAGGTTCTCGATGAAGTCGTGGGCCTCGGCCATCTTCGCCGCCTCGATTACCTCCTCATGGGTGGCCTCGAAGGAGCCGTAGGCGATGTTCTCCTCGACGGTGCCGTAGAAGAGGTACGACTCCTGGCCGACGTAACCGATGGCGCGGCGGACGCTCGACATCCGAACGTCGCGGAGGTCCTGGCCGTCGATGCGGATCGCGCCGTCGTCGACGTCGTACATTCGCAGGAGGAGCTTGAGCACGGTCGATTTGCCCGCACCGGTCGGCCCGACCAGGGCGACCGTCTCGCCGCTGTCGGCCTCGAAGGAGATATCGTCGAGGATCTGCTCGTCGTCGTAGCCGAAATCGACGCCGTCGTACTCGACGCGACCCTCGGTCACCGTCAGTTCCTCCGCCGCGGGATCTTCCTCGATGCGGGAGGGTTCGTCCATCAGTCCGAAGATCCGCTCGGAGGAGGCCCGTGCGCGCTGGTACATGTTGATGATCTGGCCGAACTGGGCCATCGGCCAGATGAACCGCTGAGTGAGCAGGATGAAGGTGACGAACTCCCCCGTCGAGAGCGGTTCGGTGAAGATCCACGGTGCCTCCCCCTCGGCGGAAAGTACCCAGAGACCGCCGGCGAGGAAGGTCGCGACGAAGCCGATGCCGGCGAGCACCCGCAGGCCGGGGAAGAACTTGATCCGAGTGCCGATGGCGTCCCAGTTCGCGTCGAAGTAGTCCTGGCTCACGTCCTCGACGCGGTCGGACTCGTACTCCTCGGTGTTCGAGGATTTGATCACCTTGATCCCGCCGAGGTTGTTCTCGAGGCGGGAGTTGGTCTTGCCGACCGTCGAGCGGACCTCGGCGTATTTCGGCTGGATAATCTGAATGAAGAAGTACGTAAAGAGGGCGATGAGAGGGACGGGAAGCAGGGCAACGAGCGCGAGTTGCCAGTTGTAGTAGAACAAAATCGCGGCGATACCGAGCACCATCACGCTCAGCCGGAACATGGAGTTCATGCCGTCGTTGAGAAAGCGCTCTAAGCGATTGACGTCGTTCGAGAGAATCGACATCATCTCACCGGTCTGCTTGTCCGCAAAGAAGTCCATGTTCAGCCGCTGCATGTTGTCGTACGTATCTGTCCGGACGTCGTGCTGGATGTTCTGAGCGAAACTGTTGAACCCCCAGTTGCGCACCCAGTGAAAGAGCGCACCCAGGAAGAATGCGCCGGCGATCAGGGCGACCGTCAGAAGCAGTTGGCCCTGCTGATCGGCCGGGATCACCGAGTCGGGGACGAGCCAGATGGCCGCGAAGCTCTTGTCCTGTCGAATGACCGCATCGAGGGCAAATCCCAGCAAGATCGGGGGGACCAGATCCAGTAAACGGGCGAAGACGCTCGCGACGATCCCGACGATCACCGAGCCCTTGTACCTGCCGCCGTAGACGAAAAACAACCGCTTCATCGGATTCTCGATGTTCTCTCGCTGTTGCTCGAAGGGATCGTCGTCTTCGAGGTTGATGCCGCTCATGACCACAAGGGAGGGCGCGAGTGGAGAAAAAAGCTTGTTTGCCACGTGTGTGCGTCTCACGGCGAGTGAGGGCGCGGCTCACGCACCGGCGGTAATCGAGGCGTTACCAATGCAGAGGCGTTCAGGCAAGGCCGAGAAATTCGACGACGGCGGGGACGATACCGATGCCAGAGACGCGACCGCCGCCGTCGCGGATCGGGTGCCCTCGGCTGACATCGATCGCGGGCGGACGGTACTGACGGGGTGTCCTCACGGGAGATCTGCGCGTATGCCGAAACGATCAGCGCGGATGCAACCGTCGTCGGGAAACGGGGGGCCAGCGGGCCCACGGGGAAGATTCTCGCCAGCACGACCGAGGAACCCGAAAAAACTCCGGCGACCGTCGTTGCGGTCCCGACTTAGGTCTCGAACTCCCCCTCCCAGCGGAGGTAGCCGTTGCGCTGAATCACCTCGCCGTCGATTTCCAGCCGCGTGTCCTCCCGTTGCATGTCCGTGATGAGGTCGACGTGGACCGCGCTCTGATTGCCCGACTCGCCGTCGGGCAGGCAGGCCTCGTAGGCGCGACCGAGCGCGAGATGGACCGTCCCGCCCATCTTCTCGTCGAAGAGGATCTGATCGGTGATCCGGTCGATACCGCGGTTCATCCCGATACCGAGTTCGCCGAGCCGTTTCGACCCGCCGTCGGTCTCGGCGATGGATCTGAGCACCTCCTCGCCAGCGTCGGCGTCGATATCGACCACGACGCCGTCTTTGAACACGAGGCGGGCGTTCCGAATCCGGGTTCCCCGGATCGTCATCGGCACGTCGAAGACGACCTGCCCGGCGGCGTCGGCCGGTGCAGTGAACACTTCGCCGCTGGGGAGATTATGCGAGTCGTAAGCCACGCTCGCGGCGCTGTTGACCGCCGTCCGGTTCTCGATTGACAGCGTTAGATCGGTTCGGTCGCCCTTGACGATACGGACCTCGCTCCCGGCATCGAGCAGGTCTTTGAGTTGGCTCATCTCCTCGGCCAGCGCCTCCCAGTCCCGCAAAATCGCGTCGTAGACGAACCCCTGGTAGGCCTCGTAGCTCATTCCGGCCTGCTGGGCGAGCGCTCGCGTCGGATGGACCGTCGAAACCCAGTCCGTGTCGAGTCGAGCCTCGCGAACTGCCTCTCGCGCCTGTGCGTACGCGGTCTGTGTCTCTCCGGGGACGTCTGCGCCGGCACTCGTGTTGCGAGTGCCGCGCAGTGAGAGCACGCTGTCGGCCCGTTCGTACAGCGCGT
>JBLGCM010000021.1:0-9211 GCA_047617345.1 Natronomonas sp.
CGACCGACTCCTGCTCGAAAGCGCACCCTTCGAGGTGCTCGACGGGGCGAACGCGCTCGCCGACGCACTCGGCGCAACTCGGGTTATCGTCTACATCGCCGGTGCAGACGAGCGAGCGCGGCGGATAACCGAGGAAGCCGCCGGTGAATTCCCCGACCCAGAAGCACCCATCGAGACCGTCGCCGGACAGGATATCTATCGGGCCGGCGAGCCGACGATGGCGATCGAAGACATCGAGGGCAACCATCGCCTCGAAGCGCGGCGACGGCCGCCGGGACCGGCAACGTTCGGACTCGACGGCCGGCCCACGCCTGTCCACTCGCCGCGGACGCTCGCACAGCTTTCGGTGGGGCTCCGCGAGGGAGTTCCCGAAACCCGTCTCGTGGCCGTCGAGGGAGACGTTTCCGCGCCGGCAGTGGTCGAACTGGGCGAGGAGGCGTCGCTCGAAGACGCGCTCGGTGCCGTCGAGTTGACCGACGACTGGAAGGCCGCAAGCGTCGGCGGTCAGTTCGGCGGCGTGACCGACTCGCTTTCGATCCAGCCGGATCACGAGTCGCTGACCGCGGCCGGACTCGGCACCGATGGCGTCGTCAACCTCCTCGGCGAAGGTCGATGCGTGCTCGAGTTCATCGGCAAGCGCGCGGCCTTCGCCGCGGATTCGAACTGCGGGCGTTGTGTCCCCTGCCGCGAGGGGACGACGCAGTTGGCCGAACTGTTGCGAGAGATCTACGACTCGGAGTTCGACCGGGCGAAAATTGAGGAGTTAGTTGCGGTGATGGCGACGACCAGCCTCTGCGAGTTCGGCGTCGCCGCTGCCCGGCCAGCACGGACCGCGCTGGAAGCGTTCGAGGACGAAATCGAGGCGCACGCTGACGGACACTGTCCGGCAGGACGCTGTCTCGACCCGATCGAGGCCCAACCATGAGTTTCGACACGGAGGACACACCACCACTGACCGAAGAGATCGCACCGGGAACGGCGACGGATCCGCCAGCCGGTGGCGAACGATCGACAGTCTCCGTCGACGACCAAGCGGTAACTGTCGCTGCGGGCGCGACGCTGCTCGACGCCGTCGAAGCGGTCGACACCGCCGAGTCGATCCCGGCGCTCTGTTCGTACGACCGCCACGACATCGGCCCGCGCTCGGAGTGTCGGACCTGCATGGTCGAGACCGACGCTCACGGCGTCGTCCCGGCCTGCAGTTTCCCCGCCGAAGACGGCGCGACCGTTCGAACGGACGCCGAGGAAGCATCGACGGCGCGCAGCGTCAATCTCGACCTCGTGCTGTCGGATCACAACCTGCGGTGTACGACCTGCGGGAAAAACGGCCGCTGCGAGTTGCAAGACGCCGCCATCGAGGCAGACGTCGACGAACCACGCTACGGCGTCTTCGACGACCGCGCGGAGTACGAACCGCTCGATGACTCCTCGTCGTTCATCCAGATCGACCGCAATAAATGCATCCTCTGTAACCGCTGTGTCGAGGCCTGTAACGACGTACAGGTCGAGGGCGTGTTGCGGATGGAGGGCAGCGGCTCGGAGACGCGGATCGGCTTCCAGAGCGACGCCGAGACGATGGCAGAGTCCACCTGCGTCTCCTGTGGCCACTGCGCGACGGTCTGCCCGACGGGATCGCTCGTCGAGAAGGGCATCGAGGATGCGACGACCATCCCCTTACCGGGGTTCACCCAGAAAAACAGCGTCGGCAAGAGTTACGAGAGTGAGGGGCGCTCGGGCGGGCCGATGACGCCGAAAAAACGCGACGAAATTCCGAGGGACGCAAAGCCGGATACGGCACCACCTGAACAGGAACCGGAGGGGAGGGAGTGGCCATGAGCGACGACAACGGCGGGAGCGACGGGACGGTCGGCGGCGTCTCCGAATACATGCAGCGAGCCAAGTCACAGGCCCTGAAAAACGTCGAGAACGTCGCCGAAGGCGTCGCCGCGGAGACGCTTCCGGAGGGGAAACTCTTCGAGATCGCCCAGTCAATCGGCGACAAACGCCTCGACGAGTTGAACGTCGCGGACACGACCTGTGGCTACTGTGCGGTCGGCTGTCGGTTCGATCTCTACTCCGACGGCGAGGAGATCCTGGCGGCCCGACCCGCGGCCGAGGAGGACGCGCCGATCAACGGTATCTCGACGTGCGTGAAAGGCAAGTTCGGGTACGACTTCATCAACTCCGACGACCGACTGACCTCGCCGCTGGTTCGCGATCAAAACGGCGAGTTCCGCACGGCGACGTGGGACGAGGCCCTGCGGCGGGTCGCGGAGGGACTCGGCACGATCAAATCGGAGTACGGCGGCGACGCGCTTTCGGTGATCGCCTCCTCGAAAGCCACCAACGAGGAGAACTACCTGATGGGCAAGTTCGCCCGGCAGGTGCTGGGCACCAACAGCGTCGACAACTGCAACCGCCTGTGTCACTCCTCGACGGTCGCCGCGCTGGCCCAAACCTACGGCTACGGGGCCGCTTCCGTCAGCGTCGACGACCTCGAAGAGACCGACTGCTACCTGCTGACCGGGTCGAACACGACCGAAGCCCATCCCGTGCTCGCGACGCGGATCAAACAGAACGTCCGCGACGGGGCCGACCTGCTCGTGTTCGACCCACGCGAAATCCAGATCGCCGAGTTCGCGACTCAGTACTCCCAGATCCAGCCGGGCTACGACGCCGTCTGGATCAACGCGATCACTCGGTATATCCTCGAAAACGACCTCCACGACGAGGCGTTCGTCGAGAACCGGACGACCGGCATCGAGGAGCTCCGAGACTCGCTGGAAGCGTTCACGCCCGAGCGCGTCGAGGAGATCGCGGGCGTCCCCCACGAGGAGGTCGTCTCTGCCGCGGAGACGATTGCGGCCGCCGACACCTGCGTCTTCGGCTGGACGCTCGGGCTCACCGAACACTCCCACGGCACCGAAAACGTCATCGCGATGTCGAACCTCGCGGCGGTGACGGGCAATCTCGGCAAGCCGGGCGCCGGCGTCGCGCCGTTTCGCGGCCAGAACAACGTGCAGGGCGGCGGCGGGGACATGGGACCGCTGCCGGACAACTTCCCGGGCTATCAGGACATCGCTGACGACGAGATCCGCGCGAAATTCGAGGACGCCTGGGACTGTGAGATCTCTCCGGAGTACGGCTACTACACCACCCAGATGTTCCTCCAGGCCGATACCGACAACATTCGGGGGATGTACATCATCGGCGAGAACGCCGCCGTCTCCGAACCGGGGATCAACCACGCCGGCGAGGTGCTCGAGGAGTTGGATTTCCTCGTCGTCCAGGACCTCTTCGTGAACGAGACCGCCGAGTACGCCGACGTGGTTCTGCCGGCCTGTTCTTTCGTCGAGAAGACCGGCACCTTCACCAACACCGACCGGACCGTCCAGATGGTCAAACAGGTGATGGAGCCGAAAGGCGACTCCCGGCCGGACTGGGAGATTTTGCAGGATCTCGCCAACCGGATGGGCCGGGAGTGGTCGTACGCCTCGACGGCGGAGATCATGGACGAGGTGAACTCGCTGACGCCGATCTACGGCGGGGTGACCCACGAGCGAGTCGACGAGGAAGGCGGTCTCCAGTGGCCCTGCTGGGACGAAGAGCACCCCGGAACCGTACGGCTCTACGAGGAGGAGTTCAACACCGAAGACGGCCGAGCCAACCTGATCGGCGTCGGCTTCAGCGAACCCGCAGAGACGCCCGACGAGGAGTACCCCTTCACGCTGACCACGGGGCGGGTGCTTTACCAGTATCACACGGGAACGATGACCCACCGCGAGGAGGGAATCATGGAGTACACGCCGAGTGACTTCGTCGAGATCCACCCCGAGACCGCCGCGGAGTACGGCATCGAAGCCGGCGACGCGGTCACGATCACCTCCCGCCGCGGCGAAGTCACCGTCCCCGCACAGGTGACCGACCGCGTGGGCAGAGAGACGGTGTTCGTCCCGATCCATTTCGCCGAGAGCGCGGTCAACCAACTGACCGACGAGGAACACCTCGATCCGCAGGCGGCCACGCCGGAGTTCAAGGTCTCAGCGGTGAATATCGATCCCACCGGGGAGGCCGAGCCGACAGCCGGCAGTGAGCCACAGACCACGGAGGGGGACGATTGAGATGGCCGAACCGCAACAGAACTACCCGGCGGAAGCGACCAAAGGCGGTCGCGAGGAGACGGGCGAAGGCGAAGCGGCGATTCGAGGAGCGCTCGACGAACACGGCGAAGAAATCGCGGCGGCGCTCGACCGGACCGACGAGCTCGACGATCTGCTCGCCACGGCGATCGTAATCATCGCGACTGCCGACGACGAGGAGATCGAGAACGTCACCGAATCCGCGTCGGCGCTGATCGAGGCGGGCGACGGACTCGCCACCGCGGAGACGGCCGAGCTGGCGACGACGCTCGGGGAAAACGCCGACGACCTCGCCGATGTACTGGATCTGTTGCTCGACCTCCAGCGCGGGGGCGACCTCGAAGAACTCCTCGACACGGCGCGGTTGCTGACAGCGCTTGATATCGACGAGGACACCGTTCGCGGGCTGAACAGGCTGCTCGGTGCCGTCGGCGCGGCCGAACGGACAACGGGCGACGCCGACGGCGGATCGGCGGGACTGCTCGGGACCGTCCGACAGTTCGGGAGCCGAGACGTCCGTTCGGGCCTCCGGTATCTCGCCGGGTTGTTTCGAGCTCTCGGTCGGGACACCGGGGATCGCTGATGGGTCGCAAGTCGGACGGCACGGTCTGCCCGGAGTGTGCCGTCGGCTGTCGGCTCGCAGAAGGCGACTCGCCCGGGCGTGCGAGCGGTCGGTCCGGGCCGTCGAACCCGGACGGTCGACTCTGTCGACACGGAGTACGGGCCCTCGACAGCGTGGACGACCGATTCACCGAGCCGCAGATCCGCCGTGACGGCGAACTCGTAGGCGTCTCGTGGGAGACGGCACTGGACCGCGTCGCCCGCGAGTTTCGAGCGCATCGCCGGTTCGACCCGGGCAGCCTCGCGTTTTTCGGCGCGCCCCACAGCACGAACGAGGAGAACTACCTGCTCGGGAAACTCGCCCGGACGCTCGGGACGAACAACGTCGACAACCGGGCGCGGCGCTGTCACACCGAGACCGCGCGGGCGCTCGACGAGCGCCTCGGCCGGCCGGCATCGACGAACAGCCTCGCGGATCTGCCGGACGCGGACACGATCCTCGTCGTCGGGGCGAACCCGGCGCAGCGACAGCCGGTCGCGTTCAACGCTGCCGTTCGGCCGGCGGTCAACGACGGAACGACGCTGATCCACGTCGACCCGGTCGGCAACGAGACGACGCGACTCGCGGACCTGCACCTCCAGCCCCGACCCGGCATGGACGCGCTGGTCTGTGATCTCTTGAGTGCTGGACTCGTCGAAGCGGGGGCCGCCGCCGAATCGTTTATTGCCGAGCGGACGACCGGGTTCGATCAGTTTCGGGCCGAACTCGACTCGCTCGACACCGACCGCTGGGCCGAAATTGCCGGCGTCGACCCCGGAACGGTCGAGCGGGCGGTCGGAGCGATCACCGGGGGAAAAACGGCGGCGATCACCGGGACCGGCATCGAGGGCGGCCGCGGCGGGAGCGCGCCCGACGCGCTGCTCAATCTCCTCCTGCTGACCGGCAACCTCGGCAAACCGGGGACCGGTCTACACCTGTTCCGGGGGTTGGTCAACGAGCAGGGAGCGCTCGATTCCGGCTGCGTTCCCGACCGACTCCCCGGTCACCAGCCGGTCACCGATGTGGACGTTCGGGAGCGGTTCGCCGCGGAGTGGGGCGTCGAACCGCCCGCGGAGACGGGGAGTGAGACAAACGATCTGCTCGCGGCCTTCGGCGATGAGATTCGGGGCGCGCTCGTCGTCGGCGAGAACCCCGCCATCGTCAAGCGCGACCGAGAGTGGGTGACGGAGCGACTCGCTGCACTCGACACGCTGGTGCTCGTCGATATCGAGTCGAGCGAGACGACGCCGTACGCGGACGTTGTCCTGCCCGCAGCGACGCTGCTCGAAAAGGAGGGGACAGTCACCAATCTCGACCGACAGATCCAGCGGCTCGGGCCGGTGCGCTCGCCGCCGGGATCGGCCCGTCCCGAGCGGTGGATCCTCCAACAGCTCGGAGCACGGCTGTCCGAGACCGCTGAGTTCGAGTACGACGGCCCGCGTGCAGTCTTCGAGGAGATGGCGCGACTCACCGAAATATTCGACTCGTATCCAGCGGTGAGTGAACGGTGGCCGGACGGCCAGCAGGTCTGCTACGAGAACTCGTTCGAGACCGCCGATGGGACGAGCGCGTTCGCTCCGCGCCAGCCGCTTCCCCGACGTCGAGCGTTCGAGGGGCTGGAGCTCGTCGTCACGGGCCGGACCGGCGATACTGCTGGCGTGACGGGACACGCCGAGATCCATCCGGCGGACGCGAGCGAGCGGGGCATCGACGGCGGGGAGACCGTGATTCTGCTCGGCGAGGGGCGCGTTCGGGCGACAGCGGCGCTGACGGAGGCGGTCCGACGGGGGACGGTGTCGCTACACGCCGCCGTGGCCGATCCGCTCGTTCGCGGCGAAACTGCGCGGGTGACGGTCAGACCCGCGACCGGAGCGGAACCACAGAGCCAGTGAGCGTCGCCACCGGATCTTAAGTTGGCCGGCCGTGTCTGTCCAGATATGGCACACATTCGAGAGCACACCGACCTCGATCTCGATGCACCGGTGCTGGTCGAAGGGCTACCCGGCGTCGGTATCGTCGGAAAGATCGCGACCGATCACCTGGTCGAGACCTTCGAAATGGAGCATTACGCCTCTTGTCACTGCGACGGCCTCCCGCGAACCGCAGTCTACGAGGAGGGCGATCGGACGATCCGTCCGCCGGTGCGGATCTACGCGGACGAGAAGCGAGACCTGCTCGCACTCCAGAGCGACGTGCCCGTCTCTCCCGAGTCCGCCCCGGAGTTTGCGAGTTGTGTCACCGCCTGGCTGGCCGACAACGACGTGCTGCCGATCTATCTGAGCGGGCTCCCGCAGGAAAAATCCGATCCGCCCGAGATGTACGGCGTCGGAATCGGAGCGGCACAGGACCGGCTATCGGAACACGATATCGAGGCCCCCTCCGAGAGCGGAATGATCAGCGGTCCGACGGGCGCGCTGGTGGCCGAAGCCAACGAACAGGAACTCGACGCGATCGGACTCGTCGTCCAGGCGAATCCGCAGTTCCCCGACCCCGAGGCCGCCCGCGTCGTCCTCGTCGACGGTATCGAACCGCTCCTGTCGCTCGACATCGACACCGACAAACTGGTCGATCAGGCCGAGGAAATCGCCGAGGCCCGCGAGAGACTCGCTCAGCGGATGCAGGAAGCAAACCAGCAAGAGAGTTCGCAGGCGAAACCGCTCGGAATGTATCAGTGAGGCCGCGGACCCGGGTCACTCGCCGGTATCGTCGCCGTCGGTCTCCCCGGCGGCCGTGTCGCCCCGCTCGTCGTCCGCGACATCGATAGCAACCGGGCCCGTGTCGGTCGTTTCGGCGGGTGAGCGACCGACCGCGCCGGCGAGATAGCCGACTGTTCCGCCGATGACCGCCCCGAGGACCGCCCCGGCACGGCTGACTCGCGATCCGAGGGCCGCCCCCACGAAACCGCCGACCGCGGAGAGTTTCTTCGGGTTCGCGTCCGTCTCGACAGCTGCCGTCTCCTCGTGTTCTGTCATGCCCTATCGTACGGGCCGACGCCCGTATAGTTTGAGCGGTCGGCGGTCGGTCGACTGTCGGCACTACTGGCGTCGCGCGAACGGGAAAATCTCTCCGGCTTAGCCGAAGAGTTCGCCGAGTCCCTCGCCGGCTTCGCCGTCGTCTTCGTCGTCGTCGCCTTCCTCGGCCGCTTCTTCGTCCTCGGCCTCTTCCTCGTCTGCTTCTTCCTCGCCACCGGCATCAGCCGGAGCGGCGCCGCCTGCGCCGCCTGCACCGCCCGCGGCGGGCACTGCGGTCGCTTCCTCGACGGCTTCCTCGATGTCGACGTCTTCCAGTGCGGCGACCAGCGCCTTGACACGGGACTGCTCGACGTCGACGCCCGCGGATTCGAGGACGTTCGTGAGGTTTTCTTCGTTGATCTCTTCGCCCGATTCGTTCAGGATGAGTGCTGCGTATACGTATTCCATGGTTGTGTGTTAGAACATGTCTCCGAGCGCGTCGCCAACGTCGTCGTCGCCGTCGTCATCGGCGTCGTCTGCCTCGGCCTCCTCGGCGTCGGCTTCTTCCTCGTCGGCCTCGTCGGAGTCGTCAGGTTGGTCGTCGGTCTGTGCGTCCGTCTCCTGCTCGAGGTCCTGCAGTTCCGCCGGCAGGGCATCCTCGTCGTCGATCTGCGCGGCGAGCGCGCGGACCTGCCCGTCCGCCTTGCTGAGTAGATCGGGCATGACTTCCTCGTTCTCGATGGCGGCCTGCAGCGCGAGGCTTTTGGCCTCGCCGGTGGCTCTGGCCACCAGCGACGGGACCGTGGCGCTCGTCGCGATTTCGGCGTTCAACGCGAGGTTCTGACCGCGTGTGGCCGCGGCGGAGATGTCCGCGCGGTACTGATCGATATCGAGTTCCAGATCGGCGGGCTCGAACAGGACGCCGTCGGCGTAGACGGCGCGCAGGTCGAGGCCGACTTCCTTTGGCTCGATACCGAGTTCCGTGAGCACGTTCGAGAGATCCGCCGAGACTTCCCCACCGGCCTCGAGGACGGTCGAGTCCTCGAGGACCTGAATCGAGCCCTCCTCGATCCGGGCGCTCGCGCCGATGCCCTGGAGTTCGCCGACGAACGGTCCGGGGTCGATCCCCGTGTCACCCTCCGGGATGACGATGTCGTTCGGGGCGATCTCTCCGGCGTTGATCGGTGCCGAGGTCTTCGAGGCCTCCAGTTGCTGGAAGAGGCTGAAGGGGTTCTCGTTGGTGCCGATCAGTCCGACCTGACCGCTGATGAACTCGGTGAGTTGCTCGCGACCGGAGCCGGCCTCCCTGAGCGCGCGAGCGAGCAGCGTGTTCCGCGAGACGCGGAGTTCGGCGCTGCCGTGGAGATTCCGGCGCATGTCCTGAAGCTGGCGGCTCGGAATGCCCGTGATCGCAACGACGCCCACGCTGTCGTAGCGGTCGAGGAAGCCGCTGATCTCGTCGACTTCCTGTCGCTTCCACTCGGGAATCGTCTCGGTTTTGCGTTCCTGTGTGCTCATCT
>JBLGCM010000022.1:0-9189 GCA_047617345.1 Natronomonas sp.
CCTCGAACCCGTCAGCTACCTCGACTGTGTCGGGGTCGGGCTGGTAAAAGGTGTCCCAGTCGTCGGCCGCCACCCGTTTCTCACCGTCGGGCTCGCCGATGCGAACTGCTGACACCCCGTCGAGCGGCAGTGCCGCGGCCGTGTCCTCGAAAACGCCCTCGTAGACGAACAGTTCGGGGTCGGCGTCGTCGTTCAGATACGCGAGCTCGTCGGTCGACAGCCGGTAGTTGAACGGCGCGAGGACCGCGCCGAGCTTGCACGTCGCGAAGAACAGCTCGAAAAACTCCGCGGAGTTTCGAAACAGTCCACTGACCCGGTCGCCTTCGCCGACGCCGCGGGCTTCGAGCTCCGCCGCGATACTGTTCGACCGCCGTTCGAGTTCGCCGTACGTGTGTTCCTCGCGCGTTGTCTGTTCGACGATGGCCACGTCGTCGGGTTGGTAGTACGACTTCTTTCGGACGATGTAGCCGAAGTTCGCTTGTCGCATATCAGCATTCTGCGTGTGTCCGATGCTTAGTGGTTTTGAATGATCGCTGTCATGACTGCTCGCGCAACTCCGCCAGCCGGTAGTTCGTCTCGTAGGCGTGGGGATACTCGGCGAGGAACACGAACAGACCGTCGAAGTCGCGGGGATGATAGAGATACTCGGCGAACTCGCCGGCCGTGATCTCCCCGACGGGTTCGACGCCGTCGGCCGCCAACTCTGCCCGTGCCGCGTCGAGATCGGCAACCTGGAGCGCCAGCGCGTACAGTCCGGTGCCGTGCTCGGCGACGAACTGTCCCACTCCGTCGTCGCCGTCGGCCGAATCCGACGAGACGAGATCGATGCCGATCCCGCTGTCGTCGATGACGCTCCGGAGGTCGTGGCTGCCGGCCGAGGTCTCGGTCGTCAGGGAGAGTAACTCACCGAAACCGATGTCGAGGCGCTCGGAGAGCGTCCCGGAGGTCCGGTCGAGGTCGTCAGTGGCGATCACGATTCTATCGATGTCGACTACGTGCATGGCACCAGTGACGTCGAGGGGAGGCCACTTGAAGCTGTGTCCGTGCCGACAACGAAGTAGACGGTGTCATTCCACAGTCGCCCGCGCGTCGCCGTCCCCGCCGGCGACGCTACTGTTTTAATCCCCCGGTATGAATAGTGTGACAAGCAATGGTACAGGCAGTTCGGATGCCAATGATGGGTAATACGATGGAAACAGGCCTCCTCGTCGAGTGGCACGTCGACGAAGGGGACGAAGTAACGGACGGGACAGTCCTCGCAGAGGTCGAATCCGAGAAGGCCTCCGCGGATGTCACCGCCAATCAGGACGGAACGCTCGCGCGGGTCGATGTCGAGGCTGAGGAGTCAGTGCCGCCGGGGACGGTCCTCGGGGTCGTGCTCGGACCCGACGAGAGCATCGCGGACGCACCCGAGCCACGCAGTCGCATCTCAGACGACGCGGACGACGAAAGTGACGTGACTGACTCAGAAACGGCACCTGAAGAGCCGGCGGCCGAGGAGCCGTCGGGCGAGGGCGAGCGCGCGGCCCCAGGCGCACGCAAGTTGGCTGCGGAACACGACCTCGATCTCGCAGAAATCGACGGGAACGGCCCTGAAGGGGCTGTCCTTCGGAGCGATGTGGAAGCGGTCCTCGACCAGGGCGAGTCGGCGGTCGAGGCCGCCGAAACGGCCCCTGCGGGACACGACTTTTCGAGCCCGAGTACGCGGCGACTGGCGAGAGAACTCGGCGTCTCCCTCTCCGACGTCGAGGGGCGGGGAATCGGCGGGCGCGTCACCGAATCTGACGTTCGCGCCGCAGCGGGGCAGGCCGACCGGCCGGCGGCCACAGAACCCGTGTCGTCGAGTACCACTGTGGATAGCGATCCGTCGGGCGTCACGATCGCCGAAGAGCACTCCCTCTCGGGGATGCGCCGGACTATCGCCGACCGGATGTCACAGTCCGCACGACAGGCGCCCCACGTCACTCTCAACCGCGAGATAGACGTCGAACAGGCGTTCGACACGGCCGAGAAACTAACGACGCAGTGGGACGTGAATATCGGTTTCACTGACCTGCTGGTCGGGGCGTCGGTCCGTGCGCTCGCAGCGTATCCCGCTTTCAATTCCTGGTTCGAGGACGGGACGGTCAGGAACGTTGCCGAACGAAATATCGCGGTCGCCGTGGACACGGAACGGGGCCTGCTGACGCCGGTGATCCGGTCGGCGGCGGAGCGATCCCTGCCGGAGATCGCCACCGAACGGCGACGCCTTACCGACGATGTCCTGGACGGTGCGCACACGATGGACGACCTACAGGGTGGGACGTTCACGATCACCAATCTCGGGATGTTCGGCGTTGATTCGTTCGATCCGATTATCAACCCGCCGCAGGTCGCCATTCTCGGAGTCGGGCGGGTTCGCGAGGACGGCGACGAGCGGACCTGTACGCTCTCGCTGTCGTTCGATCACCGCGTGGTCGATGGCGCCGAGGCGGCTCAGTTTTTGGACACCATCACCGAGGGAGTCGAATCGCCGTCACTCGTCGTCGCGGACCGCTCGACTGCTCGGACGAAAACCGCCGGAGAGACGGGCGAAACCGGCTCAGTTGGAGCCGACACTGCCGGGGCCGAACGCGCCGCAACCGGGGATGATATCGGCGGTCTCGTCACGCGAGATGTCAGAGCGCACGCGGACACGATAGCCGCGGCCCACGACTGGCCCGTTCCCGAGTTCGAGGTGACTCTCAACGGCAGTGGGCCGTCGATTGCGATCAGTTCGCCAAACGGGGCCACACCGGCAACGGCGAAGCGACTTGTCTACGCCGCCTGTCGGGAGTCGGAGTACTCGGAGACGATTTCCGGCCTCACGGATCCGGAAATCACCGGCCTGTGAGATGAGACCCACGTGAGATAACGACCTTCTGACAAAAAGTACTAAGACACGTGAATAAAATACACAAGTGATGGACTTCGCTCTCTCCCAAGAGCAGCAGATGATGCAAAGTTTGACGAAAGAGATTTGCTCGGATTACTCCCTCGACTACTGGCGTCAGAAAGACGACGCCGAGGAGTTCCCCCACGAGTTCTGGGATGATCTTGTGGACGCCGGGTTCACGGGGCTGACCGTGCCCGAAGAGTACGGTGGTGAGGGACTCGGCATGGTAGAGGTCGCCGCAACCGGGTTGGCGCTCGGACGGAACGGCGGGGGCGTCAGCGGTCCGAACCTCCTCACGCTCGGTCCGGTGTTCGGGGGTATCTCGCTCAACGAACACGCAAACGAGGAACAGAAAGAGCGGTGGCTCCCCGAGATCGCTGACGGAGCTCTCGTCTCGCTCGGACTCACGGAACCGGACGCGGGGCTCGACACGGCTGGTATCAAGACGACCGCCGAGAAAGACGGCGACGAGTACGTCCTCAACGGAACGAAGATCTGGACAACTGGCGCACACGTCTCGGACTATATCGTCACCCTCGCGCGGACATCGCCGATGGAAGAAGGGTCGCGCCACAACGGTATCTCGCTGTTTGTCATCCCGTCCGACGCCGAGGGTATCACCGTCAACAAAATCGACAAGCTCAGTATGCGGTGTTTGGGCTCCTGTGAGGTCGTCTTCGACGACGTCCGGGTGTCCGAAGAGAACCTGCTCGGCGAGAGGGACAAGGGGTTTTATCACCTCTTAGGCACGCTCAACACGGAACGGATTATCTGGGCGGCAATCCCGCTCGCTGCTGGCGAACTGGCGCTGGATCTTGCGGTCGACTACGCGAAAGAACGCGAGGCGTTCGAGCGGCCAATCGGGAAAAACCAGGGCGTCCAGTTCCCGCTGGCAGAGTCGAAGATGGAACTGGAAACGGCAAAGCTCATGATCTACAAGGCCGCCTCGTTGTACGACAAGGGCGAGGATTGCGCGATGGAGGCGAACGCCGCGAAGTTCATGGGCGCCCGTGCCGGGTTCAACGCGTGTGACCAGGCTATCCAGACCCACGGCGGAATGGGATTCGCCGACGAGTACCACGTCGAGCGCCTCTACCGTGACGTTCGACTGGCACGCGTCGCGCCGGTGAGTGACGAGTTAGTTAAATCGTTCGTCGGGACGGAAGTTCTCAACCTCCCCCGGTCGTACTGAAGACTTGCCATCGGAGTTCGGACGAGTCCGCCAGGAGCACGGTCGACCGGACACTCACCTCTCGATTTCTTCGTCCGTCTGATACCGGTGGCTGTACATTCAGACAGAGATTCGATCCACCGTGGGGTCGAAGTTCGCCCGTTTTGCAGAGCCGTCAGTATGACGCTCACCACGACAGCGTCTCCCGTAGGAACTAGCAGGAAAGTATAATCGTGTCGGGTCGAAAGAGGGGAGTATGCGTGCAGCAGCATTCACGGCCCTTGGTGGCCCGTCTGGTGTCGAAGTGATCGATGTCGAATCGCCGTCAGCGGATGCCGGACAGGTGATCGTCGACGTCACAGGTGCATCGGTAAACAGACACGACCTCCTGTACCTCGAAGGGGACTTCAGGTTGGAAGAACGGCACCTCCCGTTCGTCTCCGGCGTCGATGTCGCGGGCACGGTTCGGGAAACAGCCGACGACGTCGAGCGTTTCCAGCCGGGAGATCCGGTGGTGTTGAACCCCATGTTGACCTGCGGTTCGTGTCGGTTCTGTCGTGATGGCCCGGAGAACCTCTGTCGGGAGTACAGCCTCTTTCACGGCGGCTTCGCCGAGCAGGCGGCCGTCGACGCCGACCGGCTAATCCCCGTTTCTGACGGGACGGATCTGATCGCCGCGGCCACCCTCCCGGTGGCGTACATGACCGCTTGGCACATGTTCCGGCGCGCAGACGTCGACACCGGCGACTCGGTACTGATCCCCGGCGCGACGGGTGGCGTCGGCGTCGCGGCCACACAACTCGCGGACGCGATGGGGCTCCGATCGATCTGCACGTCCTCGTCGGCGACGAAACTCGAGCAACTGCCGGCGTTCGGTGCCGACCGACTGATCCAAGCGGCGGACGTGTCGGAACTGAGCGAGAAATTGAACGACACCGACCCCGTCGACGCAGTCATCAACCATCTGAGCGGGAAGTTCACGAACGCGTGTCTGTCCGCGCTTGACCGGGGCGGTCGAATGGTCATCTGCGGTCGGACGGCCGGACAGTTCTCCGAGATCGATACGCAGGACCTGTTTCTCGAACACAAGCGGGTGATCGGGAGCACGATGGGCACCCAGGCCGACCTCGAACGGGTCGCCGGGTTGTACGAAGACGGAACCATCGAGCCGCCGGTTCACGAAACATACGAACTCGACCGGGCCGGGCAAGCGTTCGCCGACATGCGAAACCGAGACGTTATCGGGAACCTCGTCATTACACCGTGACTCGCCCGGAGTAACGGCCGCATCGACCGGCACATCTATCGGCGGTTGTCGCAGCTACACCCGTCCCACGAGCGGACCACGGTGTGGACAACTATTATGAGAGAACCCCCCGAAGACCCGAGAGATGGCAGCAGAGTACCAGACAGTAACGGTTGAACGAGACGAATCGATTGGAACAGTCCGCGTGGCGCGGCCAGACGCGATGAATGCGGTCAACGCCCAGGTTCTGAACGAACTTGCCGACGCGATTGACGCTCTGTCAGCGGAGGTTCGAACGGTGGTCCTCACGGGCGAGGGCGACGACGCCTTCATCGGTGGCGGCGATATCAAAGAGTTCCAAGACCAATCGGGCGTCTGGTTCCGCAGCGAGTTCCGCGAGGCGATGAGTGACCTAGAAGACGCAATCGAGGGCAGCCGTGTTCCGGTGATCGCAGCGGTCAACGGAGTGGCACTCGGCGGCGGCACCGAGATTGCGCTCATGTGTGACCTCATCATCGCGGCCGAAAGCGCCAGATTCGGCCTGCCGGAGATTGGACTCGGGATCATTCCAGGTGCGGGCGGGACGCAGCGTCTCGCTCATCTCGTGGGCTATCTGAAGGCCAAGGAGCTGATACTGACCGGAAAGCACATCTCGGCGAGCGAGGCCGCCGAGATCGGCCTCGCCAACGAGGTCGTCGACGACGGGGAGTTCGAGACGCGCATCGACGAGTTGGCCGCCGACCTCGCTGACGGGCCGCCGATTGCCCAGTGGTTCGCCAAGAAATCCATCAACGAGACCCGGGCTCAACTGGACTCCGGATTGGAGCTAGAGGCGGCGTTGGCCGGGTTGCTCTTCGAGACCGAGGACAAAGAGGAGGGGTTGAGCGCCTTTATCGAGAAACGCGACCCCTCGTTCGGCAACTAGCATGACAGTCCACTGACGCCGGCAGGTAGTTTTTTGTGGCCGGGTTCACCATATCAGTTCATGCCAGATGTAGTAGCAGAGCATGCGGAACAGTTGACCGACCAACTCCAGGAAATGATACTGATACGGGAGTTCGAGACGCGAGTGAGTTCGTTGTTCGAGGACAACGAACTCCCCGGGTTCGTCCACCTCTGTCTCGGGCAGGAGGCGGTCGCAACCGGTGCCTGTTGGGCGATTGACGACGATGATTACATCACGAGTACACATCGCGGTCACGGTCACTCGATCGCCAAGGGTCTGGAACCGGACCGGATGATGGCGGAGCTTTTCGGCAAGGAAACCGGATACTGCGGCGGGAAGAGCGGGAGTATGCATATCGCAGACGTGGACCAGGGAATGCTCGGCGCGAACGGAATCGTCGGAGCGGGCCCCTCTCTGGCGGCCGGAGCGGGACTGTCTATCGATCAGTCCGACGAGGACCGCGTCTGTCTCTCGTTTTTCGGTGAGGGGGCAATGGCAGAGGGTGTCGTTCACGAATCGATGAATCTCGCGGGCGTCCAGGATCTCCCGGTCGTGTTCATCTGCGAGAACAACCAGTACGGGGAGATGACTCCCGCAGAAGATCAGCATAACGTCGATGGGTTCGAGGCCCGCGGTGAGGTTTACGACATGCCCGCCGAGACAGTCGACGGTATGTCCGTCCACGAGGTGTACGACGCGACGGCCCAAGCGGTCGAACGCGCCCGGAACGGCGGCGGTCCCTCGCTGATCATCTGTGAGACGTACCGATACCACGGTCACTACGAGGGCGATCCGACGACCTATCGCACCGAGGAGGAAGTAGAGCAGTGGCGAGAGCGGGATCCGATACAGACCCTCGAAACCTCCCTCGTCGAGAGCGGCAATCTTGACGAGAGTGACATCGAAGAGATGCGCGCGGCTGCCAGCGAGCGAATCGACGAAGCGGTCCAGTTCGCCCGGGACAGCGACTATCCCGACGAACAAACGGCCTTCGAGGGCGTCTACACGGAGGAGATCTGACGATGCCGGAGAAATCGATGCGAAACACGATCAACGATGCACTGTCTGAGGAACTGTCCCGCGACGACTCGACGTATCTCATCGGTGAGGATGTCGGGAAGCCGGGTGGCAGTTTCGCCGTTACCAGGGGACTTTACGACGAGTTCGGCGGTGATCGAGTCATCGACACCCCGATTAGCGAGGCGGCAATCGTCGGGAGCAGCGCGGGCGCGGGGCTGACCGGATCCCGCCCGATTGCGGAGATCATGTACGCCGACTTCATGGGTCTGGCGGCCGATCAGGTGATGAACCAGGCTGGCCTGTTCAAGTACATGTTCGGCGGCGACGTAACCGTCCCACTGACGGTTCGGACCGTCAACGGCGGGCCCGGATCGAACGCCGCCGCTCAACACTCGAAGAGTCTGCACGGCCTGTTCATGCACATGCCGGGGGTCAGAGTCGTGCTCGCGAACACGGCGTACGACGCCAAAGGACTGCTCAAAAGCGCCATTCGGTGCGACGATCCGGTGATCTTCTTCGAGCATATGGAACTGTACAACCGCGAAGGGGAGGTTCCGGAAAAATCCTACACGCTGCCGCTCGGCGAAGCGGCAGTCGAACGCGAGGGCTCGGACGTGACGGTCGTCGCCACCCAGAAGATGCTTCACCACTCGCTCGATGTCGCGTCGTCGATTGCCGACGATATCAGTGTTGAGGTCATCAACCCGCGGACTCTGAAGCCCCTAGATGTGGACACACTGGTTGAGAGCGCGAAAAAGACCGGTCGCGTCGTCGTCGCTGACGAGTCAATCATCCAGAACGGACCAGCGTCCTACATTGCCAGACGCATCGAAGAGGAGGCGTTTTACCACCTCGAAGCGCCGGTCGAGGTCATCGGCGTCGACGACACGCCGATCCCGTTCTCGCCGCCGCTGACCGAGGCCGTCGTCCCCGATGCATCGGACATCGAACACGCGATCCGAAATCTGCCACGACTATGAGCTTGGAAGACCGAATCACACGACTGGAGCACCGGGAAGCAATTACCGAACTGCGAGCGGAGTACTGTTACCAGATCGACTCGCGGGATTGGGACGGCTATGCAGCCCTGTTCACCGAAGATGCACACCTCGATTTCGGCCCAATCGGAACCTTCGATGGACGGGATGCGGTACGGGACTTCGCCGAGAATATCGTCGGGGAGGAACATCCGTTCCTTGCGCATATGGTCCACAACCCGATCATCGACATCGACGGGACGACGGCAACCGGGAAGTGGTACTTCGAGGTCCCCTGTACGTTCGCGGACGGCACTGCGGGATGGATTCAGGGCGTCTACGACGACGAGTACGAACTGGTCGACGGCACGTGGCTGTTCGCGGAGGTCGTCGCCGACTTCAACTACTTTGCGGAGTATGACGAGGGGTGGGCCGAGATTGTCGATACCGATCAGTCGTAGTTCATCAACACTTCCACGATGTTGCTCGACCGCATGAGCAACTCCGGGAACTCCTCGCGGAACCGCTCGTCGTCAATGCGGTTCGTCGGTCCGTAGAGTGCCAGAGAGCCTCGAACCCGATCGTTTCTGTCGATGACGGGCGTAGCGATCGAGCGCATGCCAGTCAACCGCTCCTCGTCGTCGAGGGCGTAGTTGTGTTCGCGGATCCAAGCCAGTTCCTCGATCAACTCACCACGGTCGGTAATCGTGTTCTCCGTTCGCTCGACCAACCCATGCTGATCGATGATGTCGGACACCCGGCTTTCATCGAGATACGCGAGAATTGCTTTGCCTGGTGCCGCGGTATGCATGTGCATCACGATTCCGTTGTAGATGTTGACCGGGATGGCCTCAGTCCCCTCCTCAGTGGCGATAATTACTGCCTTTCCGTGCTCCTCCACCGTGAGACTCGCGT
>JBLGCM010000023.1:0-9184 GCA_047617345.1 Natronomonas sp.
CCGCTCGGGTTCTGGGTCCAATCGTAAATATCGTCTTCCGGAATCGTCGCCGGATCTTCGAGCTCCGAGCCCTCGACCGAGCGGCTCCAGAGGTTGGTGTCGATGCTGTAGCGGCCTTCAGAGCCGCCCTCGACCGGCAGGCCGCGCTCCTGCGCGTACTCGTTTTCCCACTCCCGTGTCAGGCCGAGTTCGCGGACCGGCGCGATGACCGCCATCTCGGAGTCGCGCCAGACGGCCTCGAAGCGCAGCTGGTCGTTACCCTTGCCGGTACAGCCGTGAGCCAGCGCGGTACAGTCGTGCTCGCGAGCAACCTCCAGGATCGCCTCTGCGATGACCGGTCGGGCCAGCGCGGTCCCGAGCGGGTAGCCCTGATAGGTGGCGTTGGCCTTCACCGAGCGCATGCAGAGGTCGGCAAACTCCGCCTTGGCGTCGACGACGTGGTGTTCGAGGTCGAGTGCCGCGGCGGTCTCTTCGGCCTCGTCGAACTCCTTCGGTGGCTGGCCGACGTCGACGGTGACGCCGATGACTTCGTCGTAGCCGTATTCGTCTTCGAGCAGCGGTACACAGACTGTGGTATCGAGCCCGCCGGAGAAGGCGAGCGCGACGCGTTCGGATCCTTGTTCTGACATGGTGGACGTGTCGGGTGTGAGATATCCGTCCCGCCCGACGGTGGACGGTTGTTGGAAGCCAGTTCAGCCGGAAATGAAGTGTGGTGATGCGGGCCTAACGGCCCGGCCGTCGTCGCCGAAAAATGAGTGGCTGTACGGACCCACGGCTTCCGCCCGGCGGTCGATCCGTGCTGTGGGGCCGCGTCATGTAGCTGTGACTCTCGGAGGAACGTACTAATATCTTCCGAGAGCGGCCTGCTTCGAGTCTTGTTGGCACAGCCCTCGTATTGCTGAAACGAGACGAGCCAGTGGCCCGTCGGAGGCCCCGGAACCTACCGCAGATTCCGAACGGCGTCGAGCAGGCGGCCGGGGAGGGTCGCGCCCTTGACCGTGACGCCGACGACGATCATCAGCGCGTACAGACCGAGCGTCGACAGCCAGATGACGAACATCGCGAGCACCGCAAACCCGCTGCTCAGGAAATAAAACGCGCCCAGCGTCATGACGGTCCCGTACAGCAAGACGAGATACGGACCCCAGCCGGTCGCGTGACCGCGGCGCGCGCGCTTGCGAACGTACTGTTTCAGGTCGGCTTCCAGTTCGTCGCGGTGGACGGTGCGGGTTTCCAGTCGGTCTTCCATCTCGTCGAGCTCTCGACGGAGTTGATCGATGTCTTCCTGCGTGACGCGGGCGCTTACGTCCGGGTCCCGGCCACCAGTCGGGCCGTCCACGGGGTCGCTCCCGTCGGGCCCGCCCGGTGGCTCACCGGCAGGCGGCGCTGCTGTTCGCTCCGTCTCCCCGTCAGTGTCGTCACGAGGCGTGTCCTCGTCGGTCGGGCCGTCAGCCTCAGTCATACTCCGTTGCATGTTCTCTCGTAGCGCCCCCTGTTGTAGTTGCCGGTCTTCTTTCCGATCCGACCGGACGACGTTGACCGCCGCGCCGAGCAGGATGATCAATCCCCCGAAGTAAAACCAGACGAGAAGCAACAAGACGCCGCCGAGGACGCCGTACAGCTGCAGCGAACCGGCGTTTGCGGCGTAGAGCCCGAATCCAGCACCCAGTGCCGTCCAACCGAGACTCGCGACGACGGCGCCCGGCAGCGCCTCTCGGACCGGGATCTCCTGGCCGGGAAAGATGTAGTACATCGGGAAGAACACGGCCGTCAGCACGACCAGCAGCCCGACCGTCCCCGTCAGGCCGGCAAAGGGAAGATCGATGAGCGAAAGAACCGCACTCAGCGCGACTGTCCCGACAATTGCGAGGATAATTCCCACGAGAACAAGCAGCGCATCGCGCACCTGGTACGGGAGCGGTTTGGGTATCTTTACGCCGTAGATCCGCGAGAAGGCGATATCCAGTCCGCGGAAGACGCGCAATCCGCCCCACAGGAGAATCCCGAGACCGAGGACGGTGACGCCGCCCCGCCCCTCACCGCTGACCAGCGTCTGCTCGATGAGCGTCGCCGCCGACGGCGTGAGAAACTCATCGAGCGATTCGAGCAATCGCGCCGCGACCGCCTCTCCGGCCAGCGCGCTGGCGACCGTCACGCTGACGATCAGCAGCGGAACGATAGAGAGAAAGGCGTAGTAGGCGATCGCAGCGGCGAGAAAGGTGAGCTGTCGTGTCTGTACAACGTCTACGAGCGAACGCAGATCCGCAGCGGCGCGTTTGTAGTTCACACTCCCGTCTGGGTTCGAGAGAAGTATATAGGCTGTCCTACCGCAGGCCGGGTCGGCCTACTCGCTCCGACAGCGATTAGGGGCCGGCCCACGACTGCGTCGGTATGGACGACTGGCGTCTCCGCACCAGCCGCGCGACCTACATCCTGCTCGTGGCGAGTTTCCTGCTCATCGGGCCCGCGCTCGCTGGGTTCGGCCCAACGATTCCGCTCGTCGCCGGTCTCACCGCGCTGGCGGTCGGGCTCTGGACGGTTCGCGAGCGGTTCCTGGCGCTCCCGACGATCCTCGGCTGCGACCTCGGCTGGTACGCTCGGGATAGCTGGCTCGCCGCCGCCGTTTCCGTTCCCGTCGTACTGGTCGGCCTCGGCGGCGCGCCAGCGGAGCTACAGGCACTCGGCGGCCTCGTCGGACTCCTCGGGATGGTGAACTACTTCCTCCGCCCGCTGTACCTGCTCGTCGCCGGCTTTCTGGTGCAGTTGGCCCGCGGCGCGTGATTTCTCGGCCACGCCGGTCGATACCGCTTGTCGCTGCCCGAAAGTATATGTGATGGTGTCCCATGCCACCGTACGAGGCATGAGCGAGCAATCCGACTCAGTGGCGGGGGCATCGGCGACGGAGAGTGCGCAGTCCGCGAACGGGACTCTCGACGCGACGGGAGCCTACGAGACCGCGGAGGGGGTCGTACTGTACGACACCGAGCGGCCGCTGGCGTGGCTTCAGTCCGACGGTGCAGTCGAACTCGGCGAGATGCGATAGATCCGAACGGATTTTGGGCTCGGCCTCCTACGCTCGCCCGTGAGCGACTCCTTCGACGGCGACCCGGACGACCTCTTCGAGCCCGAGGAAGCGGAGACGGAGTACGGCGAACAGCAGTTCGAGCGGAGCGATCCCGCTGCCCGCTACGGAGAGGGTCGGTTCGATACGTCGCCGTCGGTTCCCGAAGCGCCCTCGCCGGAGGGATCGACCGGCGTTGATTACACCGACGTCGACCCGGAACTGCGCCAGCTGTTCTGGAAGCTCGTTCTCGTCGTCAAGTTCGCACTGATCAGTCTCACGCTCGGTGCGCTCTTTCTGACGCTGGGCAACGATCAGTCTCTCGGCGTGCAGTTTCTCGCCTTCGGCGCTGTCCTTCTCTCCTACGGCGTCTACCAGTACCGCAAGAGCAAGGCCCGTATCGACTCCGAGGAGTTCGATTCCGTTCAGTCCGACAGCGGGGATGAGACGGAACAGCGAGACGGCGTGGCGGGCTCGCCCAGCCCGGCCGCCGACGGCGGCGGTCCGCCCGACCAGACGGGTGATGGCTCGTGAGTCGCCGCCCCGTCGAGGACGACTCCGGGACGCGGTATCTGTTGCTCAAGCAGTCAAGCGAGTCGAGTCTCGTCCGCAACGTCGAGACCGGCGATCGCGAGCACGTCCCGAACGACCGACTGAGCGGTCTCGACGACACGTCGACGCTCGACGCGATCCTCACGCCCGTTCCCGCCGAGGTCAGAACGCTCCTGAGCGCCGTCCACGACGACCGGGCGCTCGCCGTTGTCCTCGAACTGGATTCGGAGGGACCGATGGGCGTCCGGACACTGCTCTCGGCGTACGATTTCTGCGAGAGCGACCTCCACGGCCTGCTGGCCGAACTGCAGGCCGCCGGACTGATCGAGGAGCAACGGGTCGCCGGCGAGCGCGGCTACGCCGCGACTGAAACGGCGACGGCGGCTCTCGCTCACCTTCGAGAGTGATTCGGCGGCCGTTCAGGTTTTCAATCCGCTCCCAGTCAGCGCGACGACGACGTCGTCGTCCGCGCTAACCTCCCCGCGCTCTCGAAGGTCGTCCATCGCCGCCGGCGCGACCGCACAGGTCGGCTCGGTGTATAGCCCCTGTCTGTGCAGGCGGTCGTACTCCGCTTCGGTCGTTTCGGTATCGATTGCCAGCGCGTCACCACCGCTGTCCTCGATGGCCTCGTGGATCGCCCGCTCCTGTGCCGGCGCGGCGATCTGGATGCCGTCGGCGAGGTCGTTCGCTCCCGCCGCGGCCGCCTCGCCGTGTCGCTGTGAGACGATCGGCGCGACACCGGCGGCCTGCACGCCGTACAGCCGCGGGATGTCGTCGATCCAGCCCGCCCCGACCAGGCGCTCGAATCCGCGGTAGGCTCCGAGAAAGAGCGTCCCGTGTCCCAGCGGTGTGACGACGGCGTCGGGAGCGGTCCAGTCGCGCTGGGCGGCGATTTCGTGGGCCATCGTCGCGGTCCCCTCGAAGAACGCCGGGTTCCACGCGTGGCTGGCGTACCACGCCTCGCCCTGCGTGACGGTGTCGAGACAGGCCTCGGTGACGGCGGCCCGGTCGCCCTCGATCCGGCGGACTGTCGCGCCGGTGCGCTCGATTGCGCGGAGTTTCCCGGGTTTCGCGTCCGCCGGGACGAAAATCTCGGCGTCGAGGCCGGCGCGGGCGGCGTAGGTGGCGATTGCCGCGCCGGCGTTGCCCGAGGAATCCTCGACGACGCGGTCGACGCCGAGTTCGAGGGCGTGGGAGATCGTCGTCGTCGCGCCGCGGTCCTTGAAACTCCCGGTCGGAAAGAGCCATTCGAGTTTGTACTCGACGGCGCGCTCGGGACCCTCGATCAGCGGCGTCCAGCCCTCGCCGAGGGTCACGCGGCGGTCGACCGCGAGCAGATCCTCGAAGGCCCACAGTCCGCGGTCCCTGTCCAGGGTCGGCGGCTCTCCCTCGGGGGTCGATTCGCCGGCGAATACGAGCGGCTGCCCGCAGTCACACCGCCACCGGTCTACTGCTGGCTCGTGGCGACTGCCGCAGGCCGTACAGACGTAGCGGTTTTCAGTCATGCTACCACGCTGATTCGAGGACATCGCGAAGGTCGTCGACGGTCGGGTCGAGACCCGGCGGGCAGTTGCCCATCAGCGAGTCGTCGATCGTCGCCTCGGCGACGGCGCCGAGATCGGCTCGCCGGAGATTCTCGGCTTCCCGGAGTCGACTCGGGAGTTCGAGCGCGTCTCGAACGGCCGCGACTTCCTCGACGACGGCCGCCCCGATCTCCTCGTGGCTGTGTTCGTCGGTGTCGATAGCGAAGGCGTCGGCGAGCAGCTCTCGGCGGCCGTCGGCGTGCTCGAAGAGATATTCGAGGGCAGCGGGCGCGACCATCGCGTGCGCTGCGCCCTGCTGGGCGTCGCTGTGGGCGGTCAGCCCGTGGCCGAAGGCGTGGATCAGCGACAGGGTGGTTCCGCCCGGCCGCGAGATGCCGTACTGGACGAGGATTATCCCCTCAAGAACCTCCGAACTGGCCCACGAATCCCGCTCGTCCGACAGCGTCGACAGCCCATCCCACAGAAGCGAGAGCCCCCGAACTGCGGCGGCGTCAGTCACCGGCGTCGCGTTGGCGGCGTAGAGCGACTCGATCCCCTTGTCGAAGCCGTTCATCGCTGACGCCTGGAGGGTCTTTCGGGGTGTCGTCTCCAGCAACGCGGGATCGTAACAGAGTACGTCGGGCATGAGTCGGGGATCCATGATGCCGCCGCCGACCGGTTTCTCGACCAGTCCCGAGGAGGGTGTCGCGGTAATCCCGCCGAGAATCGAGAGGTCCGCACCGGCGAGTGTCGTCGGAACCGCGACGACCGGAAGGAGGTCGCCGTCCGGAACGGCGAGGAGACCGTCGGCCGCAAACCGTTCGGCGATGGTCGCCTCGCCGTCGTCGGCCGAGGCGACGGCGCTGATCGCCTTGGCCACGTCGAGACTGCTCCCGCCGCCGACCGCGACGAGCGCGTCGGCGTCGAGGTTAGCCGCTCGCCGCGCACCCGCGAACACGGTGTCGAGGCGCTTTTTCGGCGTCGTCTCGGCGAAGATCCCGGTCAGTCGATCACCGAGCCCGTCGGTGATGGGACCGATGACGTCCTCGGTTGCGCCGACGGTTTGGCCGCAGACGACCATGGCCCGCTCACAGCCGAGGCCGGCGAGTTCCTCGCCCAGCGACCCGACGCAGTTCCGCCCCTGTCTGATGATCCCGGGATCGTACTCGAACCGGTAGGAACGTTCGTCCATGACCGTATCTGGCGCGGCCGAGGAATAATACTGGTGTCGCTGGCGGCGACACCGCCGTCCGACCACGGGTGCCCGGTATCGAATCACCGAGCGTCCGCAGGCGTTTTGCTCGCCCGGCGCCTATCCGTCCTCGTGCGCGAGTTCGGCTTCGAGTTGGCGCTGTGTGCCCGCCTCGAAGCGGAGCGGTCCGAAATCATGAGCCGCCAACTCGGCACCTCGTGTCACGGCTCGCGAGTGATGGATATCGTCTGTGTCACGCCCGGCCCGGAGTTCGCCGAGCGGCGGGCGATCACCGAGCGAACGATCCCCCCGGCGGCAATCGAGAGCCCGGTCGGGCCGGGGACCGCCCGCCCGTGGCGAGAGGTCTACGACGGCCACCCCGACCGGGCCGAAGGCGTGCTCGAAGCAGCGGTCGACCGCGGCTTTTTCGAGCGCGAACGGCGGCGAGGGCAGGCGTACGTCCGCCAGACCGCTCGCTACCCCGACTGGTACGACCGCCTGCTCGGCGTCGAGAACAAACCCGACCTCGACACGCCCGGCGCGCTCGAACGGCAGTTGCTCACCGACGCGAAACTCGCCTTGCTCGACGAGGTGGTGCTGGCGACGGAATCGTACGTCACCGGTGCACACGAGCACCGAATCCCCGATCCGATTGGCATCTGGCGGTTCGATCCCGAGACGGGCGAGCGCAGGGTGATCCGCGAACCCGACCCCCTTCCCGTCGGTGAGCCGGGGATCGAACTCGTCGATCGGCGCAGCGCCCGCACAGATATCGAGGTCGTCACGCCCGGGGAAATCGAGCGCCAGCGCCGACGAGTCGCCGAGCGCGCCTACGGCAAGGGCTGGCGGAGCTACGAGATGCCGCCGTGCAGTCGGATCGACCCCGACGAGGCCGGACTGCCGGTCTGTCCGTACCACGGGACCGTCGTCGATCCGGCCCGAACCTGCGGCGAGGGCTGTGCGGGCTTCGAGCCGGCAGACCCGCCCGACATCGATCCCGACGCGATCCGCGCCGAGCGGTCGCCGTGGGAACCGGAGCCAGACGGGAGACAGCGGCGACAGAGCGGGCTGGATCAGTTTCGGTAGTCTCTCCAGCGGATCCAAAGACAGTTTATTCCGCGACCCGACACTCGAATATGGCCGTCGCAACCGAGATTCGCAACAGCGTCAAGGCCCGTCCACTCGCCGTAACCATCCTGTTGTCGGTGATCGGCTACGTCTTCGTCATCGGCACGTTTGCCGGGATTTTCGAGTTCTATCCGACGCTGTCCGCCGAGCAGGTCCGACTGTCGGCACACCTCATCGCGGTGATCAACACGCTCGCACTGGCTGCCCTCCTCGTCGGCGTCCACTACGTGAAAACCGGCGAGTACCGCAAACACCGGGCGGCGATGCTGACGGCGTTTTCGCTCATCCTGCTGTTTCTGGTCGTCTACCTGACGAAAGTCGGGGGCGGCTTCGAGCGGGAGATCGTCGGCGCGCCGACCGGGATCTACGAGGCATATCTGGCGATGCTCGCGATCCACATCCTGCTCTCGATCGTCTCCGTCCCGGTCGTCATCTACGCCGTCGTGCTGGGGTTGACTCACAGTTTCGCCGAACTCGAGGAGACCCGGAAAGCGCTGGTCGGCAAGATCGCCGGCGGCGCGTGGATTCTCAGCCTCGCGCTGGGAATCATCACTTACCTTCTGCTGAACCATATCTACGGCGCACAGCCCCGCGAACCCCGCGGTGGACTGCTCCTGCTGGCGGTCGGCGCCTGCGGACTCCGGGAGATCCGCCGGCGAGTTCGCGCGCGATGGGCCGGGCTGCTCGACTCGTAACCGGACCATGCCGACGGCGGGTTCGCGTCGGCGACGCTGCTACCCGACAGTGTTTAATATGTCCGTTTCGTACAGCCGGATTGTAATGTCGGAAGTCTGCTCGACGTGCGGGCTGCCCGAGGAACTCTGCGTCTGCGAGGACGTTGCCAAAGATTCCCAGGAGATCAGCATCCGCATCGACGAGCGCCGTTACGGAAAAGAGGTAACGATTATCGAAGGCTTCGATCCCAGCGACGTCGATATGGACAGTCTGTCGTCGGACCTGAAATCCAAGTTCGCCTGCGGGGGGACCGTCGACGACGACCAGATCGAGCTGCAGGGCAACCACCTGGGCCGGGTCGAGGATTTCCTCCAGGACAAAGGGTTCAACGTTGCCTAACTAGTATTTTCCGTGGTTGTCGTCGCTGACGCCACTGTGTTGTACGGAGCACCACCCCAGCCAATCACTGCAGTACCGATCTGTGAGAGCCGTCGATCCCGCGTGGACGGGGGACTCCGGTATCCGCTCGCCATCGCTGGCGTCCTAATGTTGCTCGGAGCGGCGCTACTGTTCGCCTCGCAGTGGCGGTCGTAGGGCTCACTCCCCGACCGGTTCGATTTCGGGGTCGAACAGCTCTTCGATTCGACAGTCGAAATGGATCGCGAGTTTGAACGCCAGTTCCAGCGATGGATCGTATCGTTCGCGCTCGATTGCGTTGATGGTCTGTCGTGAGACGCCGACGGCCTCTGCGAGTTCCCCCTGGCTCAGTCCGTCGTGCTCGCGGTGGGCGGCGATTTCGTTTCTCATGGCGGCCCTACTTGTACTGCCGTTTCACGTACCAGTGGGCGGCTCCAAAGATGAACGTCAAGAGGAGATACCCCCAGATCACCCCGCGGACGGCTGCAGGAGCGGTGTACACGCCGGTCGTACTGAGAACGACATCCGCCGGAATCCCGACGATGACGACGAGGGCGATGAATGCAGACGTCACCTGATTCGCTTCCCGCTCCATCTGCTGTTCGAGTTCGTCTCTGATCGACACCGGCGAGTACC
>JBLGCM010000024.1:0-9090 GCA_047617345.1 Natronomonas sp.
CTGTTTCAAGAGCGAACACCGGGATAAAATTTCCCCAGAAACTCCTGACACCGGTCGTCTTCACTCGCCGTCCCGGCTCGACAGCTCCGCAGTTCCCGAGTCGACGCGTATTTTTTACCGATGTCTACCCCAGGGGCGATCTGTCACCCGATGACGCGCCCGCGACGGCAATGTATCGACGGCGAGCGGGCGCCTCAGCGCGGAAGCAGGCGGCGGGCCGGAACTGCTCTGTGCCCACGGCACACTGATCGATCGGACGATGCTCGATCCACGGATCGAGGCGCTGTCTGACGAGTACCGCGTCGCCGCCTACAACCTCCGCGCTCGCACAGAGCGGGCCTACGATCTGTACGACCTCGTCGAGGACTGTCGGGCGACCATCGACGGGCCGGGGATGGACAAGCCGGTCGTCGCGGGCGTGTCGATGGGCGGGTTCGTGGCGATTCGGCTGGCAATCGAGTATCCCGACGATATTTCCGGTATCGTCCTCGTTGCCTCGCTCCGAGATTTCCCCGCGGACGTGTACTGACCGGAGGGTGATTCGACGGGAAGCGCGCCACTCATACTCGTCGACTCCCTACCACCGATACACATGGGCCTCGACCTGACTCGACGGCGACTGCTTCAGTGTGCTGGGGCGGGCACGCTCGCCGGGATCGCGGGCTGTACAGATGACGTGACAGGGGGCGGTGACGTGACGGAGGGTGAGGTCCGAGCGACCGCGGTCTACGTCGATCCGGACGAACTCGACGCCCCGGTCGAAGGGGTGATCGAGGCGACCGTTCTGGTCCACAATGTCGGTATTCCTGCTGATCTCGAGATCACCGTCGAAGCGGTCGACCTCGACGCGGATCCGGAAAACCCGGAGACGGCGGTTACCGGATCGGTCTCCGTCGTCGAGCCGTTCGACCGAGACGAACAGCGGGAAGTCCAGACAAAAATCGAGCCGGGACCGCGGGCCGACGGGCTGCTCGCGCAGGCGGGCCCTGCCGACTAGAGGCCGGGGACGTTCTCCTCGGCTTCCAGCAGTTCGTGGTATCGGTTCCGGATCGTCACTTCTGAGATATTCGCGACTTCGCTGACCTCGCTCTGCGTGACTTTCTCGTTGGTCAGAAGCGAGGAGGCGTACACTGCGGCGGCGGCCAGCCCGACCGGGGATTTCCCGGAGTGGACGCCCTGTTCTTTGGCGTTCTGGAGGAGCTGTCGGGCGCGGCGCTCGACCTCCTCTGAGAGTTCGAGATCCGAGACGAACCGCGGCACGTAGCTCTCGGGATCGGCCGGTTTGATCTCCAGGCTCAACTCCCGAACCACGTAGCGGTACGTCCGGGCGATTTCGTCTTTGTCGACGCGGGAGACCGTCGTGAGTTCGTCGAGCGACCGCGGCGTTCCGGCCTTCCGGGCGGCGGCGTACAGCGACGCCGTCGCGACGCCCTCGATGGAGCGGCCGGGCAGGAGATCCTCTTCGAGCGCTCGCCGGTAGATGACGCTCGCCGTCTCCCGAACGTTCTCGGGCAGACCCAGCGCGCTGGCCATCCGGTCGATTTCGCCGAGCGCCTGCTTGAGATTGCGCTCCTTGGAGTCACGGGTGCGGAACCGCTCGTTCCAGGTGCGGAGTCGCTGCATCTTCTCGCGCTGACGACTCGAGAGGGCGTTGCCGTAGGCGTCTTTGTCCTGCCAGCCGATGTTCGTCGATAGCCCCTTGTCGTGCATCATGTTCGTCGTCGGAGCACCGACGCGGGATTTCTCGTCTTTCTCCTTGGAGTCGAATGCACGCCACTCCGGGCCGGGATCGATCTCGTTCTCTTCGACGACTAATCCGCAGTCTTCGCAGACGGTCTCGCCGTGCTCCGAGTCCGACGCGAGGTTGCCACCACACTCCGGACAGACGAGTGTCTCCTCCTCACTTTCCTGTTCTTCAGTCTCTTCGCGCTCGCTCTCGCGCGCGTATCGTCTTGTTGTCGTATCAGTCATGTTGGTCTCTGCTGGTGGGGGATTTCACGGAAAACGTCCAGCGGTATCCAGCGGTACATTTATATTTGTCGGCAAGTGACTTAAATCCTTCCCAGGCGTGTCGGCCGGACACACGGCCGCCGGGCGGTTCGCGTAGACATTCGAAACGCTTAGTGGCCGGAGAGCACTGCCGGTATCCATGAGCGATCCCGCCGTCGATCCCGAGGAGGTCGAACATATCGCCGACCTCGCCCGTGTCGAACTCAGCGAGGAGGAACGCGACCGCTTCGCCGAGCAGTTCGGCGAGATTCTCGCCGCCTTCGAGGCGCTCGATGAGGTTCCCGAGACCGAAAGTGAGCCCGAACTCACGAACGTGATGCGGGCCGACGAGGTTCGGGAGAGTCTCGATCAGGCGAAGGCACTCCGCAACGCCGAGGAAACAGAAGACGGGCGGTTCAAAGGGCCGCGGGTCTCCTGATATGGTCGAGAACATCTACATCACCGAGACGACTATCGACGGTGACGCCGACGGACCGCTCGCCGGCAAGACCGTCGCCGTCAAGGACAACATCTCGACGGAGAACGTTCGGACGACCTGTGGCTCCGCGATGCTCGAGGAGTACGTCCCCCCCTACAGCGCAACCGTCGTGGAATCGCTGCAGGAGGCTGGCGCAACCATCTCCGGAAAGACGAACATGGACGAGTTCGGGATGGGAACGACGACGGAAACCTCCGCGTTCGGACCGACGGAGAACCCGGCGGCACCGGGCTACGTCCCCGGCGGTTCCTCCGGTGGCTCCGCGGCCGCCGTCGCCAGCGGCGAGGCCGATCTCGCGCTCGGAACCGACACGGGCGGCTCGGTCCGCTGTCCCGCCGCCTTCTGCGGCGTCGTCGGCATCAAACCCACGTACGGGCTGGTCTCGCGGTACGGACTGATCGCCTACGCCAACAGCCTCGAACAGATCGGTCCGCTCGCGCCGAGCGTCGAGGCGGCCGCGGAACTGCTCGAAGTGATCGCCGGCCCCGACGAGCGAGACGGCACGACTCGCGACGCCCGCGAGCACGGCGGCGACTACGAGTACGCCGCGGCCGCAGACGGCGACGTCGACGGCCTCGAAATCGGTGTCCCGACGGAACTGCTCGACGGGGCCGACGACCGGGTCGTCGACCAGTTCTGGGCGGCTATCGGGGAACTCGAAGCGCGGGGCGCCAGTTACCACGAGGTCAGTCTCCCGAGTCTCGAACACGCCGTCGAGGCTTACTACGTCATCGCCATGAGCGAGGCCTCCTCGAATCTCGCTCGCTTCGACGGCGTCCGCTACGGCACTTCCGGCGGCTACGACGGCAACTGGAACGAGACCTTCGCCAAGGCCCGCGAGGAGGGGTTCGGCGAGGAGGTCAAACGCCGGATCCTGCTCGGCACCTACGCCCTCTCGGCGGGGTATCACGAGAAATACTACAAGAAAGCCCAGGACGCCCGCGCCTGGATCCAGCAGGACTTCGACGAGGCGCTGTCGGAGGCCGACGTGCTCGCCTCGCCGACGATGCCGGTCACGCCGTTCGAGGTCGGCGAGAGCCTCGACGACCCGATGAAGATGTATCTCGCCGACGCGAACACGACGCCGGTCAACCTCGCTAACCTCCCCGCGATCTCCGTCCCGGTCGGCGACGACGACGGCCTCCCGGTCGGTCTGCAGTTGGTCGGCCCCGCCTTCGGAGAAAAACGGCTCATTCGGGCTGGCAGCGCGCTGGCCTGAGAGCTCCGCTCGGCCGAGGAGGCCGCCGAGCGGGCCCGGCGGGTAGCAGCTTTCTGACTACTGCTGTCGATCACTCTCGCCCGAAGAGTCGCTGCCCCCCGCGTCTCGTGGTGAATCGTCCTGCTGTCCGGAGTCCTGTTGGTGTCCCGACGCCGGTCGTCTCTGCTCAGTATCCCTCGGCGACTGTTCCCGCTCGGAGATGCCTCTCCGCGGTTGTCCGGTCTCCCGAACAGACCGTCCCTCCGGCGGTCGCTGATCGTTTGGCGGCGTCGTATTCTCCGTCGCTGGTCGCTGGTCGCTGCCTCGCTGCTGCGGTCGTCCCCCCGGTTCCGTCCGTTGGTTCTGGTTCGGTCCTGTCCGCTGTGGTGATCGCCGGCCCGTTGGAGGGCCCCGACGAGGGGTCTGTTGTCGGGCGCTCTCTCCTCGCCGCTGGTTCTGCGGCGGCGAGGCCGGCGCGCCGAGTTGCCGCGCTCCGGCCGTCGACGCTGCGCTGCTGGTGCCCAGATAGCAGCCGCCGAGCTGGAGGACTCCACCCCCGATAGCCAGATACGCGCCCAGGCCCGCGCTGGCGACGGCCGCAATCTCCGCGTGGATCCAGTCGCTGTACATCCAGGCCGGATCGGCGAGATATGCCGCACCGAGACCGACCGCAGCCGCCCCACTGGCCCCCGCGACCCCGAGAACGATCCGGCTCCACGGCTCGGTGGCGGCCAGACCGGTTGCGACGAGGCTGACACCCGCCAGAACGACCCAATCGACGCGGTCGATCCCCAGGATTTCCTCGCTCGTGCTGTCCTCGCCGAAGGAACCGAGCCCGTCGGCCTCCTCGCTGGGATCGGCGACCGGAATCGCCTCCGAGGCGACGATCCACGGGAGCAATCCGCTGACGAGAACGAGCCCTGCGCCGAGCGCGAAGACGAGTTCCGCTCGGCCGAGAGAAACCGGGGGTGCGGCGCTCATGTCGACTCCTTTTCGACCGTCCGCACTAAAACGTGAGGTTTGTGGTGACCGCTCCGGTGTGAGCGGAACCAGCGCGACCGACAGTGTATTTGTACTCGCTCCACTAGAATCGGCAGGACTGCCCATGTACAGGGAGCCGACTAGTCCGGGTGAGTTCCCGTGACAGACGAGACGTGTACGCTCTGTGAGCTCCCGCTCTCGGCGACGGCGGTCGAAAACGACGCTGGAGAACGGTTCTGCTGTGAAGGCTGTCGGCAGATCAAATCGACCCTCGACGAGCGCGAGGATCTCTCTGCTGATGCCGGCCCCGCCGAAATCGATGCCGCTCTCGACGGCGGTGACCGCGACGTCCCCGACGACTACGAGACGACGTTTCTCAGCGTCGACGGGATGCACTGTGCGACCTGCGAGACGTTCATCGAATCGCGGGCGGCCGCACACGACAGCGTCGCCGATGCCGACGCGAGTTACATCACCGACGCCGTCCGGATCGATCACGATCCAGCCGAGCTCGGCGAATCGGGGCTTCGTGAACTGTTGAGCGGGCTGGGATACCGGGCCTACGGCCGCGACGACCCGCTCGCCCAGCGCCGCGCCGAGAGTGACAGTCTCATGCGATTGGTCGTCGGCGTCACCTTCGGAATGGCGATCATGATGACCTACGTCGCATTGATCTACCCGATGTACTTCGGCGGCCTGTGGTATCCCGACCGGCAGGCCGAGTTTCTCAGGGAGATGCTCGCGGGCACCTCCGCGAGCTATCCGTTCCTCGTCATGGGTCTGTTGACCGCCTTCGTCCTGCTGTACACCGGCGGACCGATACTGAAAGGGGCCTACGTCAGCCTCCGGACCCGCCAGCCGAACATGGATCTGCTCATCGCCGTCGCGGCCACGAGCGCGTGGCTGTACAGCACTATCGCGATTTTCGTCGAAAGCGGGATTCCGAGTCTCTACTACGACGTGACGCTGACGGTCATTCTGGTCGTCACCGCCGGCGGCTACTACGAGAATCAGATCAAACAGCAAGCCAACGAACGCCTCGCCGGCCTCACCGAAGCACAGGTCGAGGAGGCTCACCGCTACGACGCGGACGGCTCGACCGCCGCCGTTGCAGTCGATGACCTGGTCTCTGGCGAGGAGATCCTCGTCAAAGAGGGCGAGCGCGTTCCGGTCGACGGCGAGGTCGCCGAGGGCGAGGGAACCGTCGACGAGGCGGTCGTCACGGGCGAATCGCTCCCCGTCGGAAAGACGCCCGGCGACGAAGTCGTCGGCGGTGCGTTGCTGCAGGACGGCTCGCTGGTCGTCGAAGTCGGGGAGAGCGCGGGCAGCAGCATCGACCGGCTGACCGATCTGGTCTGGGACCTTCAGAGCGCCAACCACGGTATTCAGCAACTCGCCGACCGGCTGGCGACGGTGTTCGTCCCGCTCGTGTTGGCTCTCGCTGCGACGGTCGGGGTCGTCTACTTCCTGCTCGGTGCCGGTCTCTCGGCGACGGTGCTGACGGCGCTGACGGTGATGATCGTCTCCTGTCCCTGCGCGCTCGGGCTGGCGACGCCGCTGGCTATCGCCTCGAGCGTCCGGGAGGCACTCGAACGAAGTATCGTCGTCTTCGACGAGACGATTTTCGAGCGACTGCGGGACGTCGACCTCGTCATCTTCGACAAGACAGGCACGCTGACCACCGGTGATATGCAGGTGCTCGACGTCGACGGTCCCGCCGGTCTCTTCGAGCAAGCCGCACTGCTCGAGACCCATTCCGCCCATCCCGTCGCGACGGCCATCGCCGACCGATTCGGGCCGAGCGACGCTGCGACCGACGGCGGCGTCGCCGAACCGTCGAGGACCGACGAGGCTGCTCCCCCGGAGAGCCGCGTCACCGAGTTCCGGAGCTACGCGACCGGCGTCGGCGGAACCGTCGACGGCGCCGAACTGCTCGTCGGGACGGTCAGCCTGTTCGCCGAACGGGGCTGGTCCGTCCCCGAGGAAATCGAGCGGCGGGCCGCAGAGGCCACGACCGAGGGGAACGCACCGATCGTCGTCGGCCGCGACGGAACGGCCGAAGGAATCGCCGTCGTCGGCGATCAGCCGCGAGAGGACTGGGAGGCGGTGATCGGGATGCTCGACGACCGCGGGATCGAAGTCGCCGTCCTGACCGGCGACAGCGAGGAGGCGAGCGCAGTCTTCGCCGCCCACCCCGGGATCGACGACGTCTTCGCGGGCGTTCCGCCGGAGGCCAAAGCCGAGACGGTCCGGCGGTACGGAGCAGGCAAACAGACCGTCATGGTCGGCGACGGGACCAACGATGCCCCCGCACTGGCGACGGCCGATCTCGGCATCGCCCTGGGGAGCGGGACCGCGCTTGCCGCCGACGCCGCCGACGTGGCTATCGTCGACGACTCGCTCGATTCGCTGGAGACGGTCTTCGATCTCGCCGCGGCGGCGAACGCCCGCGTCAAACAGAATATCGGCTGGGCGTTCTGTTACAACGGCGTCGCGATCCCGCTGGCGGTCACGGGGCTGATCAACCCGCTCTTTGCGGCGGTCGCGATGGCTCTCTCCAGTTTGCTCGTTGTCACGAACTCCTCGCGGTCGCTTCTGTGATACCGGTCGCTGTGTGAACCCGAAAAACCCCGATCCCGCGCCGGATCTGATCTCGGGACGAATGCACGGCCCCCGGTCTGAGGCCGGAAGACAGATACCCCCGCCGGTGATAGCAAAGGCTGACTCGCATGACCGACGGGATCGCCTTCTGCTGTCCGCAGTGCGGTCTGGAACTCTCCGGCGGTGGACGGTGTCCGACTCACCCCGGGGCCGGCCCCGAACTCGTCTACGATGTTGAGACCGTCCGTGAGCGGTTCGAGCCCGCAACGCGGACCCGCGCCGACCTCTGGCGGTACGCGCCCCTGCTTCCCGTCGAGAGCGATCCGGTCTCCCTCGGCGAAGGGTGGACCAATCTCGTCGACGCGCCGCCGACTGGCGCTGCTCTCGGTGTGGATCTCGGGCTGAAACTCGAAGGAGCGAACCCGACCGGGGCCGCCAAGGACCGCGGGAGTACGGTCGTCGCGACGCACGCCCGCGAGGTCAGCGCGGACCGGATCGCCTGCGCGTCGACGGGCAACGCCGCGGCGTCGATTGCCGCCTACGCCGCGCGCGGCGACATCGACTGTTCGCTGTTCGTCCCCGAACGACTCCCAGAGGCGAAGGCTGTCCAGCCGCTGGTCTACGACGCCGATCTCGTCACCGTCTCGGGCGGGTACGCCGACGCCTACGAGCGGTGTCGCTCGGACGCAGCGGAAGACGATGTCGTCGACAGAAGCGCCGGCGCGAGTCCGTACACGCCGGCCGGCGCACAGACGCTGGGGTTCGAGCTCGCCGAACAGGCTCCCGCGACCGACTGGATCGCCGTTTCGATGGGCAACGGCGGCACACTCGCCGACATCTGGCGGGGGTTGGATCTGTTCGCTCGGGCCGGCTACCTCGCAGACCCACCCAAGCTACTCGGCGTGCAGGCCGCCGGCTGTCCGATCATTCACGAGCAAGTGAGCGACGAATCCGCGCCGGTCGACGCGGCGAGAACGGGGACCTGCGCGGACAGCATCGACGTTGACGAACCCCACCGAACGGCGGCGGCGGGACGGGCGATCGAGGAAAGCGGCGGAACGACGATTACTGTCAGCGACGATTCGATCCGGGAATCGCTCCGTCAGCTGGGCAGCGACGAGGGAGTCTTCGCCGAACCCGCGGGAGCCGCCGCCGTCGCCGGGATCGGAGGGGCCGTCGACCGCGGGATCGTCGACCCCGGCGACCGCGTCGTCGCCGTTCTGACCGGGAACGGCCTCAAAGACACGGCGACCGCGCTGGACGCCGTCGACTCCTGAGTTATTTCTCCGGGAGTTCCTGCGAGAGGCGAAATCGGGCGATCGTGACGGCGACACCGGTCAGCGCAACGAGGAGTTCGAGCCCCGAACCAAAGAGCGGGAACGTCCGCTCTGCCGTCCGGCCGCCCGGGGTCTGCCCGGGATCGACGCCGGTCGTCACCTCGGTTTCCGTGCTCGTTCCGACCGTCTCGAGCAACAGAAAGCCGCTCTCGGAGTCACGGAAGGTCTGGACGAGTCCGCGCTGGTTCGACAGTTCCATCTCGCCTTGGAGAGTGTAGAACTGGTCGTGCAGCGGCCAGAAGAGATTCGCGACGCCGTCGGTGAGATCGAGCAGGACGCCCACGAGTCCGTAACAGAGAATCGCCACCCACGCGACCCGGACGCCCCACGCACCCCAGCGGGAACTGAGCAGCGACTCCTCGCGGACGTGCACGTCGATCCACCAGAGCAGCCCCGCGAGCACGGGCACCGAGAGATTGTGCAGCGAGGTTCGGTGACCCGCTGTCGACACGAGCGCAATAACCGAATCGAGGTCCGGAATCGCC
>JBLGCM010000025.1:0-8977 GCA_047617345.1 Natronomonas sp.
GTCGTCGACGGCCGGATATCTTCGGTCGTTCGTCGTTATTTTAAACGTGAATCGTTCGCAGGAGCCGCCGAGGCCGGGCGACAGGCGGACGGAGACAGGCAGTCTCGGCGACGACTGCGTCGGAGTACCATGACTTACAAGCCGGGGGTCCAACTGTGCTGGCATGGTTGCAGACCGAACCAGACGTGCCGTTCTCGGGGGGCTCGTGGGCGCCGGTGTCGTCGTCGGCTCTCTCTCGCCGGTCGGCGACGTCCTCGAACAGTTCGCACCACTGTCCGGCGACGTGTGGGGGGCAGCCGAGCCGAATCGACCGGAGACCGTCGAGAGCCCGTACGGGGAGGCGACCGTCAGCTACGACGACGAGGGCGTCCCGCACATCGAAGCCGACGACGAACGGGCGCTCTACTACGCTGCCGGCCACGTCCAGGCGATCGACCGCGGCTTTCAGATGGACCTCCAGCGGCGGCTGTACAGCGGCGAACTCGCCGAAGTCGTCGGCGAAGCCGCCGTCGAGTCCGACCGATTCCACCGCCGACTGCGATTCAGGGAGGCCGCCGAGGCGACGGCCGAGCACCTGGAGGGGAGCGTCGTCGAACCGATGCTCGACGCGTTCGCTGCGGGCGTCACCGACGGATACGAAGACGCCCGACTCTCTATCGGTTTCCAGCTGCTGGATTACGAGCCCGAACCGTGGACGCCGACGGATTCGATGCTCGTCGAGAAGATCATCGCCTGGCAGTTGACGGGCAGTTTCAGGAGCCTCCGCCGACAGCTCCTCCGCGAGGAGTTCGGCGAGGATCTGGCCGACGAACTCTACCGGGCGCGGATGGACCACGACGCGCCGATCGTTCGGGAGCGTCACCGCGACGAACAGTTCCGGATCGACGAATCCGACCGGCTGTACAGCAACGGCACGGGCGAGCGGTCGGAGTCGGCGAGCGATGACACGGCCAGCACGACCGGCAGCGTCGGCCGCGATCTCGTCGAGCATCTCGCGCGGTTCGAGCCCCGAGAGACCCTCGGCTCGAACAGTTGGGTGGTCAGCAGCGACCTCGCTGGCGGCGACGCGCCCATTCTGAGCAACGATCCCCACCTGAGCCTGCAAGCGCCGCCGGTCTGGTACGAGATGCATCTCGACGGCCCCGAGCATCGCGCCCGGGGCGTGGCCTTCCCCGGAGTCCCGGAGGTAATCATCGGCGAGACAGAGTTCGCCGCGTGGGGCTTTACGAACGCGAACAACGACGTGATCGATTTCTACAGCTACGACAGCGACGGCGACAGCTACCAGTACAACGGCGAGCGACGCGAGTTTGAGCAGCGCGAGGAGACCATCGAAGTCTCTGGTGCCGAAAGCGAGACGGTCACGGTTCGCCGCACCGTCCACGGGCCGGTCGTCGAGGAGGCCGAACAGGAGGTCGCAGTCGGGTGGACCGGCCACGCCGCGACCGAAACGACCATCGCCCTGTACGAACTGACTCACAGCAGTTCGATCGAGGAGACGCTATCGGCGCTCCGGAAATTCGAGAGTCCGTCGCAGAACTTCCTCTATGCGGACCGGGACGACAACACGCTGTACTACACCACGGGGCGACACCCCATCAGACAGCCGGCCGGCGAGACGGTGACGTGGGACGACCCCGCGGCACTCGCCGCCGACGGCGTCTTCGACGGCTCCCGCCCCGAAGGGGAGTGGCGGGGCTTCGAGCCCTTCGAGCGCCCGAGTTGGGAGGGGTTCGTCCCCTTCGCCGAGAAGCCCCACGTCCTGAACCCGGATTATCTCGCGACGGCCAATCAACAGGTCATCCCCGACGAGGAACTGCCGTACTACTTCGCGGAGTCGTACAACGATCCCTACCGCGCCGAGCGCATCTACAACCTTCTCGACGACCGCGTCGAATCCGGCGATCCGCTGGATCTGGACTTCCTGCGGACGGTCGGCCGGGACGTGCGCGACGGCCGGGCAGCCGCCATCGCCGACGCCGTCGTCGATGCCGTCCGCGAGGAAGACGACGACCTGCAGGATGCCGCGGAGACGCTGGCCGACTGGGGCTATCGGATGGAACCGGATTCCGAAGCGGCGCTGCTCTTCCAGCGTTTCACGAACGCCTATCGCGAGGAGTTGCTCGGCGATGTCTTCGCGGAGGTCGGACTGGGCGAGGAGTACTTCCCGACGGACGGTCGGGTTCTCGAATTGCCGCCGGACAGCGGCTGGTTCGGTCCCGGCGGCAGAGCGCCGGTGCTTCGGCGAGCGCTCCGGACGGCCGTAGAACAAATCGAGGCGAACGGCGAGGAGACGTACGGAGAGGTGGCTCATACCGGATTGATCGACCATCTGACCGAACTCGACTTTCTCGGCTACGGCTCCCATCCCCGGGGCGGATCGGGGTGGACGATCAGAAACTTCGGGACGCGCGGTCCCTGGGGCGGGAGTTGGGAGATGCAGGTCGACCTCGACGGCGAGTATCTGGCGATTTTACCGGGCGGAAACTCCGGGCGGTACTTCGCCGACGAGTACCAGAGTCAACTCCGGCGCTGGGCCAACGGCGAGTACCGGAGCCTGAGCCGCGAGATCGAGGGCGATCTGACGACCGAGTACGTCGGAGGTGGGCGATGAGCCTCCGCTCGACGGTCGGTCGCGTCCGGAGCGATCCGTTCGTCCACTGGATCGCGCTGCTCGCGACAACGGGAGTCGGTCTCGGGCTTGCCCGTCTCCACTGGCTGGGGCTCGTGGCCGGCGGCGCGCTCGTGGGACTCGTCGCGACGAGTCTGCGACGAGCGCTGTTGGCCGGACTCGGATTCGGCGTGACAGCCATCGCCGTCTGGTTCGGCACCCTCACAGCGACCGGCGTGCTGGGGAAGGTGCTCGCGACCGGGCAGTTCGTCTGGATCGCCCTGGCGGTCGGTCTGGTGGCCCCACTTCTCGGGAGTCTGCTCCGCGGTGTCGTCTGATCAGAACGGGTCGTCGTCCCGGAGCAAGAAAAAGAGCGCGCTGAGCACGCCGCCGACCACGACAAGCGCTCCGACGAGAACGACCGTCCCCTGAAAGAGCAGTGCCGCGACGGCAAACAACCCGAGTGCGAGGCCGCCGAGTGCGAGCATCGGGACGGCAGGGGGAATCGATAGCTCTTCGCCGTCGGTCTTTGGCTGTGGCGTAGCAAGCGATTCGCCGACTTCGACAGTGTTGTCGTCGGGAGCCGGTTTGCGGACGATAACGTCGATCCAGCGGGTCTGGGAGCCGTAGGCCGAGGCGACTTTCAGTTTGCCGAGCAGTTCGTCGCCCTCGACCCGGTCGGGATCGACAGTGACCCGGACGTACCGCTCGGAGTCGCCCTCGACGTAGTGGTTGCCGGCGTCCAGTTCGGCGACCTCCGAGAGGTCGTCGTCGAGGTGGAGGTGGACGTGGAGAGATTCACCGTGGTTGATCAGCCGAACGTCGAAAGAGCCAGTCGTCTCGAAGGAAGCGGGGACCGCGAGGCTGTGGAGTTTCTCGCGGCTGACGTGGACGGGCAACGAGTCTGGCACACCTGAATCTCGGTCCGGCGAGTAGAAAAATCTTCAGGCTGGCGACTCCTCGCGCATGTCCGGCGGGAGCAGGTTCGGGATGCCGTCCTCGATGGGATAGGCCTCGCCGCACTCGGTGCAGGTGAGCGTCCCGGTCAGGATTTCCGTCCCGTCGCGTTCGGTCACGTCGAGTTCGAGGTCGTGTTTGTCGAGCGGACAGCACAGGATCTCCATCAGGTCTTCTTGCATATCTCGGAGTTGTCCGGCGCGGTGAAAAGCGTTTGCGCTTGTGCTCGCTGCTCGTTATCAAAAACATCACACTGAGACGCAGATATTTATGCCGTGTCGCTGAAGTTCGTATGATCGGACCGAGCGAACGGACGGCGGCAGCGGTCTGAAGGTAGTTCAATGAGACTCAGGCGAGCGTTCGGAATCGTGATCGCACTGATCGCGGTAGTGTTGGGTGTGGCGGTCGTCTCGGGATTTCAACTCTACGAAGATGCCGTCTCCGAACGCGAACAGCAATCACTCGAAACCTCTGCCGAGGCCACGGCCACCCAACTCGACGGGCTACTCGACGAGCGGAGTCGGACGATCCGGTTGCACGCGGCAGACCCGACGATGGCCAACGACAGCCAGCGCCGCCGGGTGACGTTACAACGCCTCGTCCAGCAGACGCCCTACCAGGGGGTTTCCGTCATCGCGGCCGACGGGGAGATGACGGCAATCGAATCGGAGGGGCTGACCGAGGAGAACCGAACGGCGGTTCTCGGGCAGGATTTCAGTGATCGGACCTACTTCCAGCGGGCGATGGCCGGTCAGACCTACCTGAGCGATCCGGTCGAGGCGGCGACCGGCAACCTCATCGTCACGGTTTCGACGCCGGTCCGCGAAGACGGCGAGATTGTCGGCACGCTCAACGGCGCGCTCCATCTCGAGGACGGCACCTTCTTCGAGTCGCTGTCCGTGTTCGACAGGATGGACAGCAAACTCCGGATCACGGCCGGCGACCAGCACCTGTACGCCTCGGGGTCGTTCGCAGAGAGCACGGCGTACACCTCGGCGGATGCAACTGTCGATTCGACCGGGTGGACGGTGACGGCAGCGCGTCCCGATTCCAGTTCGGATCGGGCCCGGATCGTGACCGGACTGCAGTTCAGTGCCGGGATCGTCGTCCTCGGCTGTCTGGTGGCGTTCGGACTGTGGTTCAAGCGGTCGAATCTCAACCAGATCGAAAAGCTCCTCGCCGGCTTCGACCAACTCGCGGACCGCTCGTACGGAACACGGATCTCCGTCGGCGGGGCCCAGGAGTGGGACGAGATCGGCACCCGGTTCAACGAGGTGAGCGGAGAACTGGCGCGACACGAGCGCGAGCTGAAACGGTACCGGGAGATCGTCGAGCGGGTGACCGACCCGATCACGATTCAGGACACCGAGGGCCGACATCGGCTCGTGAACCGCGCGCTCACCGAACGCTCGGGATACTCGCGAGAAGAGATCCTCGATGCCGAGGAGCCGCCGTATCTAGACGGAGAGTCCGCCGAGCAACTCGCAAAGAACCGAGCGGCGGTCCTCGAGACGGAACAGCCGACAGAGTTCGATCTCTCTGTCGACTTCGAGCGAACCGGGACGGCGGCGACGTTCAGCACACACCTGTTTCCCTACTACGACGAAGACGGAGGGTTGGCGGGAACGCTGTCGGTCTACCGGGACGTGACCGATCTCAAAGACCGCGAGGCCGAACTCAAGCAGTACAAACGGGCGGTCGACGGAGCGACGGATCTGATCTGCGCGGTCGATTCGGATCGGCGATACCTGTTCGCCAATCCGCAGTACTGTGTCTACCACGGCCTCGATCAGGAAACGCTGCGCGGAACGCGGACGGCGGATGTCTTCGAGGGGGACTCGAAAAGAGAGATCAGACAGAACGCCGAGCGGGCGCTGGGCGGAAAGACGGTGAAATACACGATGACACGCACGCACCCGACCGGTGGCAAGCGGATCCTCGACGTGCGGTACTACCCGCTCGGCGACGACGAGGAGGCCGGGTTCGTCGCAGTCTTGCGGGACGTGACCGAGCGCGAGGAACGCGCCCGCCAGCTCAGAGTCGTCGACAGGGTCCTCAGACACAACCTGCGCAACGACCTCACCGTGATCAGTCTGGAGGCCGAGCGGATCAGCGCCGGCGCAAACGGCCCTCTCGCCGAGGCCGCCGAGACGATCCAAGAGCACGCAGACGGACTGCTGACGACCAGCGACAAGTCCCGAACCATCACGGAGATCCTGAGCAAGCAGGCGGATCGTCGACAGGTCGACGTGGCCGAGATTCTCCGGACAATCGCGTCGGAGGTCGACGAAGCGGACGCAGAGGTCTCGCTCGATTGCCCCGAAGAGGTGACCGCGTCGGCGGCCGCCAATCTCCGCGACGCAATCGACGAACTGGTCACCAACGCCGTCGACCACAACGACCGAGCGATGCCGTCCGTCCGCCTCTCCGTCGAAGAGAGCGACAGATACGTCCGCCTCTCCATCGCCGACAACGGTCCCGGTATCCCGGAGATGGACCGAGACGTACTCGAAACCGGTCGCGAAATAGAAGACCTCTATCACGGGAGCGGGCTTGGTCTCTGGCTCGTTCACTGGATCGTCCAGCGGTCGGGCGGGTCGGTCACCGTTCGAGATCGAACGCCGCGGGGTTCTGTGGTCGAAATCGAACTCCCGAAAGACGAGGGGTGAGGGCGGTCCGAAAAGGGGCGCTTACTCGAACGGACGCTCTCGGACGACCGACTGCTCGCGGCCCGGCCCGATACCCACGGCGTAAATCGGCGTCTCGAGTTCGTCGCTGATGTATTCCAGGTACGTGCGGGCGTTTTCCGGCAGCGCGTCGTAGCCTTCCTCGGCGACGGCCTCCCAATCGGCTTCCGCCCACCCATCGAATGCTCGCAGATTCGGCTCGCAGCGGCCCCACTCCTCGGTTGTCGCGGGCACCGTTTCGATCTCCTCGCCGTCCAGCGTGTAGGAGTGGCCGACCTCGAGTTCGTCGAAGCCGGCGAGTGTGTCGATGTGGTTGACGGCCAGACCGGTGAAGCCGCTCGCTCGGGCCGCGTGGCGGAGAATCGGCATGTCGAGCCAGCCGACGCGTCGCGGGCGGCCGGTGACGGTTCCGTACTCGCCGCCCGCTTCGCGGATCTCGGTCGCGAGGTCCTCCTCGCGTGAACCCGCGTCGCCGTCGTAGCCGGGGGTATCGCCCTCGACGCCGGCGAGTTCGGTCGGCATCGGCCCGCTGCCCACCCGAGAGAGATACGCCTTGACGATACCGATGATCTCGCCGCCGCCGATGATGTCGGGACCGAGTCCCGTCCCCGTCGCCGCGCCGCCGGCGGTCGGGTTCGAGGAGGTGACGTACGGATAGTTGCCGTGGTCGATATCGATGAGCGTCCCCTGCGCCCCTTCGAGAATAACCTTGTCATCGGCGTCGATCCGGTCGGCGAGGAACTCGCCCGCGTTGATGAGCATCCCCTCCTCGGCGAGGCGTCTCCCGTACTCGCGGTACTCCTCGTACAGCGCGTCGATATCGAACTCCTCGCCGACTTCGACGCCGTAGACGTCCTCGGCGAGTGCCCGCTTCTGCGGGACGACGTATTCGAGTTTCTCTCGGAGGACGTCGGCGTTGGCTAAGTCGCCGATTCGGACGCCTCGGCGGCCGGCCTTGTCCTCGTAGGTGGGACCGATCCCGCGGCCGGTCGTGCCGACCTCCTGGTCGTCTTCACTTTTGACGTCCTCCTCGATCCCGTCGAGCACCCGGTGGTAGGGGAAGATCACGTGTGCGCGGCGGGCGACCCGCACGTCCGGATCGAGGCCGCGGTCTGCGAGCGTATCGAGTTCGTCGAACAGCGTTCGCGGATTGACGACACAGCCGTTGCCGAGCACTCCGATCTTCCCACGGACTGCCCCGCTGGGAACGAGCGATAGCTTGTACTCCACGCCTTCGTGTACCACAGTGTGGCCGGCGTTGTCCCCGCCCTGATATCGGGCGACGACATCGGCGGGTTCGCCGTAGAGATCGACGATTCCGCCCTTGCCCTCGTCGCCGAGTTGCGCGCCGACGATTGTAACGGTCATCACGGCTCAATTCCCGCCAACGCGGTAAACCGATTACGGTCCATCACAACGAAATTTCCCCGAAGCATTTATAACTACCCTTGGCGAACGTTCCCACGACGCGGCCTGGTGGATGACATTCTGCGGAAAAGACACTGGTCGACAACAACCTTTAAATCCGGCCACCACAAGTTAACAATTGTCATGATAGACAGACTCGAAAAAGAAGTGGATATGCTGGAACGCCATCTGCAGGTACTACGGATGGTAATCGAAAACGAGCCGATCGGGATCGTCAAAATGTCCAACGAGACGGGCTACCCACATCACAAAGTACGGTACTCGCTTCGCGTGCTCGAAGAGGAAAACCTCATCGAGCCGTCGAGCCAGGGTGCGATCACGACAGAGGACACCGAGGGCTTCGTCGATGACCTGGACGGCAAGATCGATCACATCGTCGAGAAACTCGACGGCATGAAAATCGACGAAGTCGCAGAAGTCGAAGGCTGAACTGCACTGCTCGTTTCTGAGTTCGCCCGCGTTACAGCTCCGGGACCGCCAGGTGGAAATTTTCGTTTCTCGCTTCGACCAGACAGAGGTGATACCCCCGTTTGCGCGAGAGATTGACGAAGCTTTTCCGTTTGTCGCGGCTGAGCAGGCCGCCCCGTGTCGCGTCACTCGCGATTTCGAGCGCACCGGGATCGAAGAAACTCTCGGTCACGAGGAAGGCGCCGGAAAAGCCCTCGCTGGACTGGCCGACCCGTTCGGCGGAGGTGATCAGTCGCTCCATCATCGACTCCGTGGTCGCCTCGCGGGTGTCGTTGAGATTGGCCGCGAGCAGCGGATTGCCCATCCGGTCCCGGAGAACGACATCGAACGCCTCCTGGCTCTGGGTCTCCTGGCCGTCCTCGGTGTAGGTCACCTCGATGACGCCGGAGAGTTCGGCCCGGTCGATTCGCGGCAGCACGTCGTAGAGATCGGAAAGCGCCTTCTCGTGACCGGTATCGCGGATCTCGAAGAGCAACTCGCGGACGGCCCAGCGGACGAACTGGTATTCGAGCGTGGATTCGAGGAAGTCGTCGTAGGACTGGCCGCCGACGGAAACGGTGTCGGCGTCGAACTGCGTGTGTTTCTCCAGCCGGAGGTTCTCGTTGACCTCGTCTCTGCGCGTGCTCGTGCCGTGAGCTTTCTCTAGCGTTGCTTTCCCTTTCGAGCGATAGCGCACGAAGATATCCGTTCCAGCTAGGGCCTCGTCGGCCGTCAGCCGCCGTTCGGCATCCGTCGCCGCGCCGAGTTCCTCTTCGAGGCGCTGGAGGTCTCCCCGCAACTCCTCGACCTCGGACTGGAGTTCGTCACGCTCGGTCCGGAGGGCATC
>JBLGCM010000026.1:0-8861 GCA_047617345.1 Natronomonas sp.
TAGGGATCGTCCGTCTCCCGCCACGGGAACGACCGGTGATCCTCGCGGTACCACGCGAGTAGCGCGGATTGGACCGCCGGGAGGTCGACATCCTCGAAACGTTCTGTGGCCGCTTCGCTCATACGAGCACCGCTACGAGCGCAGCCGGCTTGTGTGTGGTGGTCGTAGCTCCCTCCGAAGACAGATCGCTGCTAGTCTCGTCCGCCCGCCGTCGGTGACCGGACGCGAATCGGCTCACCACCGCCCTCTTTTGCTCGCACCGACCGAGTTCGTACCGCCGGAAACTTTGATACCTCGACCGGGAGAACATACCCGCATGAGAGTCGGAATCGTGGCTGACACCCACGACAACCAAGACGTGATCGAATCGGCAGTCGAATTGTTCACGGGCGAGGTCGAGGCCGTCATCCACTGCGGCGATATCATCGCGCCCTTCTCGGCCACAAAGTTCGACCAGGATTTTGATTTCTACGCCGTCAGGGGGAACAACGACGGCGAGTGGGGACTGCAAGACGCGGTGCGGAATTTCGGCGCGTATCTCGGCGAGATGGGCGAGCTCTCGCTGGGCGGAGCGCGGATCGCCGTCTACCACGGCACCAGCAACCCCATCATCGACGCGCTCGTCGACTGCGGGAACTACGATTACGTCTGCCACGGCCACACACACACCAGAGTCCACGAACGGGTCGGAGAGACGGTTCGCATCAACCCCGGCGGCATCGCTACCGACTCGGAGCCGGGAGAACCACCCGCCGGCGCCGTCCTCGATACGGAAGCCGACGAAGTAACGTTTCACGATCTGCGGTAGCGGTTCTCCGCGCCGGCGAGCGAGACGGACGGGTGATCAGTCCGCGGATTGATAGCTTCGGCGTGCGTAGGTCGGGTATGGGCGAACAGGGAGACAACCAGATCGACGCGATCAGACTGGCAGCGTCGCTGTCGGAGCTGGCGGACGTCGTCGGGGCGGACACCGTCCACGAGGGGTACTTCCGGGCGAAGCGAATCTGGAAATCGGCGATCGCCGAGCGACAGGCCGGCGACCGACCGCCGGAGGGGTTGCCCGGAACGGCGGTCACCCTCGATGGCCACACGATACGGGTCCACGGAGTCACCCACGCCGGAACCGACCCCGAGCGCGAGTATCTCCGCGACCACGTCGGTCGGTTTCTCGACGACGGAGCGATCGTCTACTGCGAGCAAGGCATCCGGTCGATGTACTTCGAGGACATGGACGGCGTCTGTGAGATGGATGATTACCTCTGGGCGAAAGCCAACGCCGAGACGCTGGACGAGCGCTCGCAGTTGGACCTGTTTCGGGGAGGGATCGAGTCGGTGTCCAGAGACATCGACGAGTTCGCTGCCGAGGTGCGCGAGGCCGCGTTTTCGATGATCGACGCCGGGAGCGGGATGTACGGCGAGCGCTTCGAGCGAGCGCTGGGCGACGTCGTCGCGGAGTTTCTCACCACCCACGCCGACCGGGCCGTCGGCAACAGCTACGAGGCGTTCAGGCTGAGTCGAGCGGCGAGCGAACACGTCGAGCGACTCCACTCCCTCCAGCAGTACTACGAGCGGGCCTTCCTGCCCCAACCGCTCGAACGGGAGTGGCTTCGCCGACACGATCCCGAACTGGAACTGTTCTCCCACGCGCGCAACGAGCGCATGGCCGAGTACGTCGCCTACCACAACGAGACGATCGAGACCGTCCACCTGATCGTCGGGGCCGCCCACCAACACGGCGTCGCCTACTATCTCTCGCAGTACCGACACGAACCCGAGCCGACTGATCTCGAACTGTACTGACCGTCACGATTCGGTGGCCGTCCCGAAAGAGACGTAGGCGTACGCCGCCGCGACGGCACCGACGGCGGTCGGCACCGCAAGCGCGAACAACGCGAGAATTCCCCGCGGCGAGGCGAACAGCACCGTCGCCGCGGTCGCGTTTGCCACGCCGCCACTCGCGCCGACCAACATCACGAAGAGCAGATAGCCGAGGAACGAACCGAGAAAAATACCGGCCAAGTCGGGCGGCGCGTCACCGTTCCCGACGAGAGCGAGAGCGCCGACGAACCCCAGCAACGGCCCCACGAGAACGAGTCCGCCCGCGAGCACCGCCGGGAGTGGGTCGCCGCTTCCCGAGAGCAGACCTAACAGCGCGATTTCAGCACCGAAGACGGCGGCCGCGAGGAGATACAGCGCCAGGAGCGACCCGGCGCTGGTTGTGAACCGCTCGCTTTCGATCCCGGCGAGACCGTCACCCGGGGCCCCCTCGAAGACGCCGCCGGCGCTCTCGATCTGAAACTCGTCGATGAAGGCGTCGTCGATGGTCGCCGAATCGATGAACTCGATTCCGTACTCTCCGAGCAAGTCCGCCGCACCTTCCTCGACGCCGCCGCGACAGGTCGCCAGCAACTGATCGACGTCGTGTTCGTCGGCGGCGTCGACGAGGTACTCCAGGTGCTCGTCGTCGAAAGTCGTCTCCGAATCGACCCCGACCATCGTCATCATGCGGTCGTAGTAGGTCTCGCTTTTTCGGGTGCCCGTCACGATGAAAATCGACTCGTTGACCCGCGTCGTCGACGTGTTCCAGCCTTTGGTCTCCAGAAACCGGACCACGCGCTCGAAGTACTCCCCTGAATCCATCGCGGTCTGAGTGGGTCAACTCCGTCCGCTCACATCAACATTGCGCCAGATGTCAAACTAGAAGGTGTAGGCCATCATCACTTCGTCGACCAGTTCGTCGCCGATGGTGTAGTGATCGCGGCGGATACCTTCGGTCTCCCAGCCGTGTGCTTCGAGGAAGGCCAGCGCCTCGTCGTTGGTCATCGGGACGCTGTTGTACACCTTCTGGTAGCCGTTGGCCTCCGCCCAGTCCAGCCCGCGACCGAGCAACTGGCTTCCAACCCCTTGCTGTCTGTACTCTTCCCGGACGCCGACGGTCAGTTGGGCCGTGCTCTGGAGTTTGTCCGACTGCGGCAAGTCGAGGTGGATCCAGCCGATTACCTCGCCGTCGTGGGCTGCGATGAAAAAGACACGAGACTCGACGGTGTTGTGTCGCTGGATGGTGTCCTCGTAGAGGAGTCGGTCCGCGATACTTTCGGCGACGACGTACGTGTCCTCTGCGGTCACGTCACGGATGGTATCGACCAGTCCCTCGAAATCCTCCTGCCGGGCCGGACGAATCGTATACGTGATATCCGGACCGACGTGTTCCTCGACAGATCCGGCGTTGAGCCCGATCCGGAGTGTTCCCCCCTCGTCTTCGAGATATCCCTTGGTGATGAGCCATTCGAGTTCGTCCTCGAACTCCTCGGCGGAGAGTCCGACCGCGCTTCGAGTCTGGTGGCGTGCCGTCGTCCCGTGGCGCTCGACGTACTGGTAGATCTGCTTGCTCGCCTCGGATCGAAACGTCGGCCGCTCGAGTGGTTGCATGTCTGTCTGTTGGTGTACCACCCTCTTGGGTATACTGCAACCTCTCAAAAATCGGAGCGGTCGGGCCGCGTCACTCCTCGTCGGTGTCTTCGCCGTCTTCCCCGTCGTCTTCCGTTTCCGCCTCCTCGTCGCCGGTGAGCAGTTCGAACTGTTCGAGATAGGCTTCTCGTTCGTCGATGTCGTGTTCGTGGAACTGCTGGTCCTCGACGCTGATCGTCGCCAGTCCGATTCCTTCGGGATCGAGTCCGCCGTCGTTGACCGAGGCAAGTGCCGAGAGGGCGAGTTCGACGCCCGCGTCGAGGTCCATCCCCTCCTCGTAGTGCTCTTCGAGATACGAGCGGATGTCACTGCGATCCGCTCCGACGGCGAGTGCTTTCCACTCGTAGGGCGTTCCCGACGGATCAGTCTCGTATAGTTTGGGTTCGCCGTTTGCGATACCGGCGATGATCAGCGCGACGCCGAACGGTCGTGCGCCGCCGACCTGCGTGTACTGTTGGATGTAGTCGGTGACTTCTTTAGTCAGCGTCTCGACGGCAATCGGTTCGCCGTAGCGGAGTTCGTTGACTTGCGCTCGGCGGCGGGCGAAGTCGATCAGTTGGCGGGCGTCTGCGACGTGGCCCGCGCTGGCGATACCGATGTGGTCGTCGGCTTTGTGGATTTTCTCGACGCTGTCCCGCTCCATCAGCGGCGAGCGAATCCGCTTGTCGACTGCGAGAACGACGCCGTCCGCAGTTCGGACACCGATACTCGCTGTCCCGCGTTTGACCGCTTCGCGGGCGTACTCGACCTGATAGAGACGACCGTCCGGGGAGAAGATGGTGATCCCGCGGTCGTATGCTTGCTGTTGATTTTGACCCTGCATAGTTACTCACAATCGAGGATCGTCGCGCCGGTGAACGCGCCGTCAGTGGGGAGATCCACCCGCGATCCGCGGACGGTCGCCCGCCGGTCGGCGTTGCCGAACACGACGTGTCTCTGCTCTGTGTCTTCCCGTCCACGCCCCATATACTTTTCTTCACAGGCACGGATCGTTCCGCTGATACCCGAAATTCGCAGGCCGACTGGCTGGTCGTCGATGCGGTCGATACACGCGATTGCGGCCCGCGATTCCGACTCCGCTCCCCGCCGGGTCCTGACCACTGCGTCGCCGTCGCCATCGGCGAAGTTGAACCGAACGACCGACAGATCTAGCTCCGCGCTCCCCCTGTCACCGAGCAGGTTCTGCGCACTGTACCAGAGGTGGCGCTGAAACTGATCACGATCGAAGTCGGCGTCCGGTCGGCCTTCGAGCACGACGGCGAGATAGCGCCACCGCGGTCGGAGGTGTTTCGGCAGATGTTTCATTACCGCTACTCCGAGGCCCGGCACAATCAGCGTGACGACCGCTCACTCGAACAGATCGACGACCGCATCGAGACGGTTCACCTCGTACGTCGGCTCCGCATCGATCCGACGACCGGCGTTGTGCTCCCGTCGGAGCAACACCGTATCGACCCCCGCCCGCTGTCCCGCGCGCACGTCGGTCTCCTTATCCCCGACGAACAGCGGATTCTCGACGCCGAGGTCCCGGATCGAGCCCTCCAGAAAGGTCGGTTCGGGCTTTTTCCTCCGGAGACTCTCCGGATGCGGGTCCCGCGCCCGGATCGTTCCGAACTGCTCGGCGAGGCCGAACCGGTCGCTGACAGACTCGACGACGCGGCGCTGGTTGTTGCTCACGATGCCGACCGGGTGATCCAGCGCCGACAGCGCTGTCACGTCGTCGTACGGTGTCTTGTGGCCGTCCCGCGCGGCCCGGTCGAGCACGTCGGCGAGGGCGTCATCACGCGCCCGCCAGAGGTCCTCTTCGGGAATCTCCGCGGTATTGCTCAGCCGGGACAACTTGTCGAAGGTCACGCCGTGAGCGAGATCAGCCGCGAGATCGTCGATGTCGAATCCGCCGGAGCGATACTCCCGTAACTCCTCGGCGATCCGGTCGCGGAATGCTGGCACGCGCCTGTCGTCCGGCAGGACGTTCACGACCACGCCGTCGAAATCGAGAAGGAGGCCGTCGTAGCTCATCAGAACGGCCCATCTCCGAAGTCCGAGTCGTCGATATCCGAGTCCTCACCCAGCCTGGTGTCCTCGCCGAACGCTCCCAGGTCGGCGTCGTCCGGGCCCGAGTCGTCGAGTTCTTCCTCGCGCTCGAAGGCGTCGGGTGGGCGGCCAGCCTCGTCGATCACTTCGTCGCTGACGATCAGCGGGCAATCGACGCGCAAGGCCAGCGCGATGCCGTCGGAGGGCCGGGCGTCGAACACCGCCTGTTTCCGCTCGCCGCCGTGGTACTGTTCGGTATCGATTTTCGCGTAGAAGGTGCCGTCAGCGAGGTCGTCGATGCGCACGCGGTCGATTGCCGCGCCGAACTCCGCGACCATCTCGACGAACAGGTCGTGGGTCAGCGGGCGCTCGAAGGGCTCGCCGTCAAGCGCCAACTGCATCGACTGGGCCTGGTCGGCACTGACGAAGATGGGGATGAGTTTTTCGCGCGCGCTGAGGAGAACGACCGGTGCGCCGGGGCCCTCGTCGCTCACGCCGACGCCGACACCCTCGACTGTGGCCTCGTGTTCCATATCCCAACTTACGCCCGAACGCTCAAAAGGCTATTCCAGCAGTTCGTCGACGGCATTTCGCGCCGCCAGTACCGCGTCGTCGGCGACCTGCTCCGGATCCTGCCTGCCGTCGTCGGTGTCGAGATAGATGTCGACTTCGAGGCGGTCGTCCTCGAAGCTGACAGTCACGTCGAAATCGCGAACGTCAGACCGCGAGTAGCGGGCGAAAATTACGTCTTCGGCCGCGCGTGCCGCGGTCTGGACGATCTCGCTGTCATCCGGCCGATTCCCCTCGGTCGTCATTTATGCGCCGCCTGCGCCGCCCATGCCGCCACCCGGACCGCCGCCGAGCATCTGCTGGAGTTCGCCCTGCAGTTCCTCGAACTGCTCTTGGACGCGCTCTTCTTGCTTGTCGAGGGTGTCGACGCGGACTTCGAGGCTGTCGACCTTCTCTTCGAGGTCGGCTTTGGCCTCGTCGTACTCCGTCTCGACGAGCAGTTCGCCGAGCTGTTGGTACATCGTGGTGTCGCCCTCGATGTCTTCGAGCTCTTCGAGCGCTGTCTCGGACTCTCGAAGCTGTGTCTCGGCTTCCTGTTTCTGGGCCGCGACCTCCTGTGCGGTCTCCTGAAGATCTTGTAGTTCCTCGAGTTTCTCCTGTGCTTCCGGTGGCAGATTTCCTTGCATACCAATCACCTCGGAACCCCGGACTGTTAAACCCCCGCTTTCGGTCCCGCGAGCGAGATTGCGGTGAACGCCCCTCACTCGGCCTGTCCGGCGGATTCCGCGACGCTGACCAGCGAACACCACGTGTTGATCGCCGCTCGCAGTGCGACCGGATCCCGCGCTTCGACGAGGAGTTCGAGATCCGGGCCGTCGCGGGCGGCAGAGACACGGCTGCGGTCGTCGTCGATCTGCCCGAGTTCGGGGCCAATCGAGTCGGCAACCCGGTCTGCGTGCGCGGGGGAGTCGTACCGAAAGGAGAGAACGGCCTCGTGCGTCACGCTACTCGACGTTGACTTCCTTGATGTCCCTGCTGCGTTCCTTGAGCAGGACGCGGTGGCCGCAGTAGGGACACCGGACGCCGCCGTACTCGTCGAGCGTTACGTCGCGCTTGCAGCGGGAACACTTGTAGCTCATTCGTCGTCGTCCTCGGCGAGTGCAGCGCGGATCGACCGGGTAACGGTCTTGCCCGCGGGGGTCTGTGGCTTGTAGGCGCCGCCGGTGAACTTCTCGCCGGTTTCCTCGTTGACCCAGATGCCGGTGCCGACTCGTTTCACGTTGTCGCCGTCGACGGTGGCGTTTTCCATCTCTCGCTCGATCTGGGCGACACGCCGGCGGGCAACCCGCCCGTAGCGCGCGCCGAATCGGCCGGCACTGCCGGTCCGGTTCTGATCGTTGCTCATAGTACACCAACGTCCGCCGAGCGACTACAAAAACCCTGCGAGACGGAGTCGGCTACTCCTTGAATTCGGCTTCGACCAGCGCCTGGTTGATATCTTTACGAACGCGTTCGCCGAGTCCGCGGTCGTCGGCGGTCGTCACCACACGATTTTCCTGGACGCTGGAGCCGTCACGGACCAGCAGTCGGACGTTTCCGGTGTTATCTGCACGGGTGACTTTCGCCCGGAGACCGCCGTCGCTGCTGGAACCGCTGGCGTCGATTGGACCGGGGATGATCTTCTTGACGTGCGGGTGCTCCGCGACGACCTCCAGCGCTTCCCGCCCGGTTCGGCCGCCGATCAGCGTCGAGTGGGTTCCGCCGAGTTTCTCCGCGACAGATGCCTCGACGACCTCCAGCGGAGCCTCACCCTGTCGTTCGAGCGTGTGCTCGATAGGATCCTCGGCGTCGATGCGGTAAAAGGAGTAATGCACCTGGGACCGAACCGCCCGGAGCACCTCTCGGTCGCCGGTCGCGTAGACCTCCTCCGGGCGCTTGCGTCGGATCTCGTCGGCGATCTGTCCCGCAAAGTAGCGGAGTTCGGAGCTAACCTGTTCCTCGTCTGGTTCGGGCGTCGTCGTGACCGTCCGCGCGCCGACGACCGCTCCCTCATAGAGGGCCGTGATCGTACCGCGCTCGCGTTCGAGTTCGAGGACGAGGGTGTCAGCGTTTGCCGTGCGACAGACCAGACAGTAATCGCCGGGTCGTTCGAGCGGACTCGCACACTGCCGACACTCCATACCGGACATAGCCCGAGGAGCCGAATAAGGGCCGCGTTTCGAGGCGTGGGAACCTCCCGAATTGCCGAGAGTCGGACGACAGTCCGGCGAGATATCATCAGCAGAGCGACCCGTTGCTGGGAGAACGAAACGGTTTTCGTGGAAACCCTCACAATGGCATGTAAGGGCCCAGCGATGCAACTGAGCATATCCGGTCGACGGGGGGACGACGGTGTCCGGTGAGCGACTGCTCGTCCCCGTCTCGGAAACGGAGACACTCCGACAGACCGTCGAATACGCGGTTTCTCGTGCACTGGAGGAGGGAACCGGCACTGTGCGGTTCGTCTTCGTTCACGCGCCGGATGCGGAGGGCGGGGGCGTCCCTGCGGCCGAACTCGAACGCGATATGGACAGCGCAGAGGAACTGCTCGACCGGGCTGTGATCTGGGCGGAAGAAGACGCCGGCGAGAGGGCAACCGCCCTGACCGTCGAGACGACACACGCGGGACTGGATCAGTACCTGTTTAGCCCGGAAGATGTCGCGAACGCGCTCGACGCCGAAGTAACGGGCGGCGGCCTCGACAGGATCATCCTCGATCCGGAGTACGATCCGGGGGTCGGTGCACCGCTCGTCCGCCCGCTAGCGAACGAACTCGACGCGCTCGGAATCCCCTACGAGACGGCTCCGGT